>JACPEY010000038.1 GCA_016183245.1 Candidatus Daviesbacteria bacterium | reverse complement strand
TTTTTGCACATTACTTCAATTCTATGAACTCCCATTGAGTAATCATCCGCATAGGCGATATTTTTATTCATCACAGGTTTATCAAAAGAAGGCCAGCCTGTTTTTGAATCAAACTTGGCACCAGATGAAAAAAGGGGAGTTTGGCAAACAACACAGGAATATACCCCAAGTTCATAATTGTTAGTATATTTTCCGGAAAAAGGCGGCTCAGTCCCTTTTAAAAAACAAACATTATATTGTTCCGGAGTCAGCTTTTTTTTAAAATTATCAATCTTCTTCATGTGTCCGATCCTTGCAAGTTTATTTTAAACTCCTCCTTCACATCTTTATTAAAAATATTCAATAATTTTTCGATTTTCGGATCTATCACCAGTGTACAATAAGGATTTAGATCCCTGTTTTTCTCATAATAATTCTGATGATACTTTTCAGCTGTATAAAACTTCTGCAAAGGGATAATTTCTGTTACAATTTTACTTCTTAATTTACCTGAATTTTCCATTCTTTCTTTTGACTGCCGGGCAGTTTTTCTTTGCTCATCATCACGGTAAAAAATTACTGATCTATATTGGGTACCTGCATCCGCCTCCTGGCGGTTTAGTGTAGTTGGATCGTGCATAGCCCAAAAAACATCCAGCAGGTGTTTAAATGAAATGATCTCGGGCTCAAATTCTATCTGTACTGCTTCTGCAAAACCTGTATTTCCCGAAGAAACGGTCTCATAAGTAGGATCCTCGCCTTCACCGCCTGCATAACCCGCGGTAACCGATAAAACCCCCTTAAGGCGCTTAAATATTACCTCTGTACACCAAAAACATCCTCCCCCTAAAGTTGCAAATTTCATAAAAGATTTATATTAATAACTTATACTATTCGTGGTATATTATCTCAGTGAGAAAAACCACATTGCTTCTATTTTTGGTTATTTTTGCAGCTGCTTTTTCAAGATTTTATCAAATTGATACAAACCCCAAAGCCATGTATGGAGATGGTTTGACTTTAGTTTATGACGCTTATTCAATACTTAAAACCGGCCACGACCAGAAAGGAAACTTTTTACCTTTAGTTTTTTCGCTGGGCGGAGGCAGACCAGGCGGCTATATTTATGCAACTATCCCGTTTGTTGCCCTTTTTGGGCCGACAATTTTAGCAGAAAGGATGGTTTCTGTTTTATCAGGTATTGCTATAGTAATACTTTTGTATTTATTGGGTAAAAGATTTTTCTCCGAAAGTACCGGTTTGATTATTGCAGCTGTTGCAGCTTTAAACCCCTGGGAGCTGAGTTTGAGCAGGGGGCCTTTTGAAAGCCATTTTGCCCTGTTTTTAACTCTGCTGGGGTTTTACTTTTTTTTACAGGGGTTTAAAAATAAGTTCTACTTTCTTTTTTTTGGATTGAGCTTTGCGCTGGCTTCTCAAACATATTCAACATACAGGCTGATTATTCCACTTTTCACTATGCTTTTGCTGATAATTTACCTTCCCACATTCCATGTGGGAATACGTTTTTTAAAGAGACCTCTCCTGCTTTTCTCTCTGATTATAATAGCTGCCTCTTCAATACTAAGCGTGTATTTAACAATTAGCAGGGGAAAGGAGGACCGCTTTGACATTATTAACATCTTCAAGGATCCGGTCATACGCTCTGCTGTTTCTCAAAAAATAAAGACCGAAAGAGCATTGGACAATCTTTCTCCAGCTATTTCCCATACGCTGCATACCCCCCATATAGAACTTGCAGGCATCCTGGCTGAAAATTATTTCAGTAACTTTTTTCCGGGTTTCCTGTTTATACACGGGGACGGGCAGGTCAGGCACAATCCGGCTGAAATGGGGGGTTTATATTGGATAGATGCATTTCTTTTGGTAATCGGGCTAATCTATCTCTACCGGTTTGACAAACGATTGCTGGGATTGCTTATTGGCTGGATCCTGATTGCCCCAATCCCCACCAGTTTAGTAGGCAGTTCACACGCCCTGCGCAGCTCATTCCTGCTTCCACCACTTTTAATTTTAACAGGACTTGGTTTGTGGAGAATACTAAGTATCCGGACCAAACCATTTAGGAAATCAAAACCAATAATCATTACATTTTTAACAATACTGTTCCTGATGCAGTTTATATATTTTATCGACAGATTCTATTTTGTTGCACCGCAAAAAAATGCCCGGTTCTGGTCCTATCCTGCAAAAGAAGCCTTTACCTTCGCTTCAAAAAATCAACAAAAGTTTGATTTTGTCATATTATCCAATGATATAGATAATATGGAGTTTGCTTATCCTGTGTATGCCAAACTTGACCCAAGCCTTGTTATTGCACAAAACAAAAATCCCGCTTTAATCGGGGAATTTAAGTTCTTTAAATATGAAAATGTTTATATAGGATCACTTCCTAATACCAGGGTAATGCAGTTTGTTAAAGAGCTGCCTGGTTCTGTATTGTATATAGGAGCGGGTAAGGAAGAACCATTTTTGGAAAATTACAGAATAATCAGAGGTTTTGATACGCTGCCGGACTTAGTAATAACTGCTAAAGCAGGTACACCTGATCTGGATATTTAACTAATTAAGACAATCCCAAGTGAGCTTGTACTTCTATAGGATCCAAATCCTCCTTGGCTTCCCACGCTTTTTGATCTGCACTTTTTTGAAAAAGATCAGGTATTACAACAGACTTGACTCCTTCTGGTAAGGATAACCCTTTTCGTCTTTTCTTTTCCCCTCCTTCAAGTTCTACTATTTGTGGTTTAAACTCTCCGCTTTCTTGCTTCATATCATCTCAAAATTAACATACCCATATTCTCCTTGTCAATTATAGTCTTTAAAAGACTCCTACGCTGCTAATTTTTCCAGCGGCACCAGTCCTAATATAAACTCTGCCCCTAAACAGGAACCAGCCTCAGTTGAACAGGCAACTGCCATTTTTAACTTTCCTGTAAATCCATATCTGACAGGCCCTGTAAATCGGATCGTACCCCGATCAATAACCGTAACCGTATCTGCCGGAACTAATTCCTTTACTCTTGCAAAAGCGGCTAAAACTGCCCATAGAGTCAAAACCCCATGAGTAATCGGACTGCGGAAACGGGTTAAGTCACCATAGGGAATATCATACTCGCTTCTTGGGTTTCCTTCATATAACTTTATGTTACCATTTTCATCATATACCAGCCCCTTTTTATTAGCTTCAACCCGCATATCAGGATTATGCAGTGCCTGAAAATCTTCAGTTATTGCTGCAGTTTGAGCGCCTCTAGTTTTTGTAGCTTTATAAAAAATTCTTGGAAAGACTAACACAGGCGGTTTAGGAGGCTCTAAAGCCGGTGCCGGTTGAGCAGATCTTGCTTCCTTTGCTTTTGCTGCTTGTTGCTTAAGCTTATCCATATCTTCACCGGTAAAAGGAAAAGGGTCAAATACTAAATTAGCCAGAGCACTGGATAAAGGTTTTTCAGATACAGAAGCATGAGTTGAAAATGATCCTTGCGATCCATCTAATTTAGAAGCTAAGGTGTTAAGATTCATATTACCTCCATGGGGTTTATTTCGAACAAATGAGATATCCAGTTTTCCGAAAACAACAGTACCCATTTCCCCTTTGGATTCAGGAAGGCCGGCATATACTGCAGAAGCTGCTCCGATGGTTAACCATGCTACTACAATATTATTTAAACTTGCATCAAATGCAGGATCTCCTGAAAAAGAAAGTTCTCGATCTGAAAGAGCAAGTGTCTGAGAAATTTTTGCTTCGTTAAGGGGATGAGCGCTGGTAAAGTAATCGCCTGCAACAATACCTGCAATATTGGCTGTGCCTGAACCTTTTTCTCGACATTCAAGTGCTATCGGCATATCTGCAATTTCCGGCAGTAACATTATTGAGATTACTCCCATAGTTTTACCTTGTCAATAGTCATAATTGACTGGCTGGTAAATAAACAGTAGACTAAATTCAGTACATTTCTTTACTGTCATCCTGAGCGGAGCGAAGGATCTCTGACGAATGTCAGAATCTCAAACTGGTCCCGACTTTGTCGAGGACACTCGATGAAATCGGTGTTGAGAGATTCTTCCCCCGCACCGTATGGTGCAGGGTCAGAATGACAAATAATTCATGAACTCAGATTTAATCAAAAAACTTCAAAGCCTAATAACAGGCAATATTTTAACAGATGAGGAAACTTTAAAAACTTTCAGCCACGATACCAGTCTTTTTGAAGTAAAGCCTCAGGCAGTAGTCTTTCCAAAAACAGATGAGGATGTTTGCAAGCTTGTTAAATTCGTCTCTGAAAATAAGGAAAAGTATCCTGATCTTTCTTTAACCGGCCGCTCTGCTGGTACAGATATGAGCGGGGGAGCGCTCAATAGTTCTATCATCATATCTTTCGCCAAATATTTCAACCGCACTCCGACAATTTCCGGCTCTGTTGCTACCACAGAACCTGGTGTATTTTACCGCGATTTTGAAAAAGAAGCTTTAAAACATAATTTGCTTTTTCCAAGCTATCCTGCGTCAAAGGAAATCTGCGGCATGGGAGGAATTGTCAACAATAATGCCGGAGGTGAAAAATCACTTCTTTACGGCAAAACCGAAAAATATATTAAAAGAATAAAAGTAGTTTTATCAGATGGCAATATATATGAGATTAAACCCATCACAGAAAGCCAGCTTCAGGATAAGATAAAACAGAAGAATTTTGAAGGTGAAATTTACTCCGGAATATCTAGACTGATTAAAGAAAATTATGATGAAATCATACAAGCCAAACCAGCGGTTTCCAAAAATTCAGCCGGCTATAATTTATGGGATGTTTGGGATAGGGAAAAAGGTATCTTTGACTTAACTAAATTATGGGTAGGCGCACAAGGCACGCTTGGACTTTTACTGAAGGCTGATATACAACTTGTGCCTATTCAAAAACACAGAGAAATGATGATAATTTTTTTGCACGATCTGTCGCACTTGGGGCAGATTATAAACGATATCCTGCCTCTTGGACCTGAAAGTTTTGAAGCATATGATGACAGCACCTTAAAACTGGCTTTAAAATATTTTCCGGAATTTGCCAGATCACTGGGCACGAAAGGGTTCTTGCAAACAGGTTTTCAATTTATTCCGGAATTTTTTATGGTTTTATTTGGCGGACTGCCCAAAATGGTTTTACAGATTGATTTTACCAGCGATGATCCGGAAGAACTAAACGGAAAGATTGCCCAGCTTAAAGAAAAATTAAAGCCTTTACACCCCAAAACCAGGATAGCTATTGACCGGCAGGAAGATAAATACTGGGCCATAAGGCGGGAAAGCTTTAATCTATTGCGGCAGAAAATCCGAGACAAACATACAGCCCCTTTTGTGGATGATTTTGTAGTTGACCCGAAATATTTGCCGGAATTTTTGCCAAAAGTAGATGCGCTCTTTAAAAAATATCCTACCCTTATTTATACTGTTGCAGGACATATAGGCAACGGAAACTTTCATATAATTCCTCTGATGGATATTACCAAACAATCTGAAAGGGATATTATCCCCAAATTAGGGGAGGAAATTTATGATCTGGTGCTTTCATATCACGGGTCTATAACAGGGGAGCATAATGACGGTTTAATAAGGACTCCTTATCTTGAGAAGATGTATGGCAAAAATATAGTAAAGCTTTTTGAAAAAACTAAAAAATTTTTTGATCCTTTAAATATCTTCAACCCGGGCAAAAAAGTCCATGGTTCCTTAAACTACGCCATGTCCCATATTAGACAAAGCTGGTAATGCAAAAGCTTTGTTGGGCATTCGGTTATATAAACTCTGATTAGATCGAATTTTTATTATTTGCTCTACCACCCATCTAAGATCCCTCAGTTTTAATAAATCAGGTCTATCAGGCAATACTACAACACTTGCTTTTGCAGAAGAATTAAGCACAAAATCAGCATTTATACCGTCATAGCCTAAAAACTTCAGTTCGTAAGCATCGCCAAAAAAAATCCGTTTCCTTCTCTCACTTAAATCCACGCGGTGTTCGATGAGACCTATACCAAAGCGCTCTAATGATCCCGTATAAGGTCTACCTTCCCGCAATAGGGTTCGAGGCTGAAGTACAGGCACAGCTCTGTCTGCAGCAACCTGCACAATTACACATCTTGGTCTATCTGAATGAGGCTCTGGATCAGGGTTCGCCTTTAAACCTATTCTGGAATCAATAACAACTACTCTTTTTTCTAAAGGAGCTAAGTTAATCGATTCATGAAAAGACTCTCAATCCCCATTAGTCTTTCTAATTCCGGATTTGTACCCATAAATTATAAGTATACGATAAATCAAATAGAGAGTCAAACTATAGGTTCAGCTTTAATCAAGTTCGTAGCTTAATGTTACTGTAACAGTAATTTCAGAAGATCCTGGTTCTATTTGGGTTGGAGCTCCGGCAGCTTTTTCCAGCGAATCTACAGTCATAGGCAAAGCCCTAAATCCACCAGGCAAATTTTCCGCATAATTAATAATTCTTCCCAGTTTAAATCCTGCAATTTTAGAAGCATCCTGGGCTTTTTTCCTGGCCTCATCCACTGCCTTTTGCCTGGCTTCATTTTCAAGCTTTGTTTTATCATCAATCTCAAAAGAAACCCCGGAAATTTGATTGGCTCCATTTGCAGTTGCTGCATCAATAACACTATTTACATTATCCAAATTTCTTACCTTTACCGAAAGATTAGTACTGGCACTATAACCTGTGATCCTTTGGATCCCGCCTGTAAAATCATAAGTTGGATTAATATTGTAATTAGTTGTTTGAATATCTTTGGAATCAACTCCTGTTTGTTTTATGGCTTCAGAAACTTTATTTATCACACTGTTTATTTGCTCCTGAGCAGTTTTTACACTTGAAGCATTGATAGTAATCCCGGCTGTTATAGAGGCAATATCAGGTTTTGCGGTAACTTTTCCTTCACCCGTTACATCAAAGGTAGTAGATTTTTGGGTGGTAACACTGTTAACAGAAAAAGGCAGCGGCCCGGCTATTTTTGTATATACAAATAAAAGGATAAAAAAGCTGATTAACCACGCAAATGGAGGCAAAAACCTGGAATACATAAATTATATGATACCATACTGTTAGAAGTATTTTACTGAAAAATTCTCTTAATAGGCTGGTATCTACTTACTAATTCTTTTAGATCTACATCTTCTAATGTTTCTATAATTCTAACCGGCCTATATGATTCCAACTCAAAACTTCCTATGTTACGACCAGGCACTTTTTTGTATCTAACTCTATAATTTTCACCTATGCTGGCTACATCTCTCCCGTGGCCGAATTCAAACCTGAGAGGCAAAACCCCTATCTCATCTCCAAGATCACCTAATTTATATAGATTGAGAAGTCGGCCAGAATTTCTCGGTTGCGCTATCATTATTGATCCTGCTGCAGCAATCACCAAAACCATAGACCTTGGTTTGCCTGCTACGGGAAATCTATCCCATTGAGCCCTAAATCCCAAAGCAACTTCCTTATTCCATGCTACTAGACTCTTTACTCCTATAGGGCTTACATTCAAAATATTTCTGACATATTGTTTTTCGACTGATTCAATCTGGCTTGCGTTACTCATATACTAAAAGTATATAATAATTATTAAAAAATGTCCAACTATAGGGCTTGTTTAAGCAAGCTAGGTTCGTAAATATACTACAGTACTCTTACCCAGTTCTTATTTTTCCATTAATTTAATTTAATATACTTTTTATAAGATGATTCCGTTACAAGATTCAAATCCACTATCAAAATTTCCATTCTGGGTGATAACTATAATCCTGGTAAATATTTTCGTTTTCTATCTTGAGCTTACATCTTTAGCTCCTGATGTATTTATCTCTCAATATGCTTTAATCCTGGAACAGGTTGACCTTGCTAATTTAAATACCCTGTCCCCATTTTTAACCAGCCAGTTTCTGCACGCTGGTTTTATTCACATAATTTCCAATATGTTATTCCTTTGGGTATTTGGTAACAATGTGGAGGTATCTTTAGGATTCTTGTTTTTCCCTATTTTTTACCTTGCTTCCGGAACAGTAGCAGGGCTTACCCAATACCTGCTTACTCCCCAAACTCCTATACCAATTCTGGGAGCCTCAGGATCAGTTGCAGGAATATTAGGAGCCTATTTTGCTCTTTTCCCAAAAAATAGGATTAAAACCTTAGTATTTATATTAATCTTTGTAACAATCATTGATGTGCCTGCATATTTTTTACTCATCTTTTGGTTTATTACCCAATTTTTTTCCGGCATAGCTTCAATTTCATCAAGCCCCACAGACGGAGGAATAGCCTTCCTGCCCCATATCGGAGGATTTCTTTTTGGCTGGCTTAGCGCAGTTCTCTTACTGCAAAAAAAGCACAATTTACAGTTGAGGTTTTTTAGTTAGGTTAATCAGTTTGTGTATGATAAACCCAAAAACCTAATCTATTTCTTACTTCAATTTAACCTTGTTCTTATGTGCTACTGGTAAGATAGGTGCATCAATTGCAAGAAATAGAAGTAAGGAGGTGATAAAGATGGATGCAAATCAGAATACTTTTTCAGACAACCACAAACCATTAAATCCTTTTGTTACCGGAGTAGCAGGAGCGTTTATTGGTATAGGAGTTACTGCGCTGGCAGCTAAAATTTTGTCTGATAAAAAAATGAAAGGCAAAATTATGGATACTGCATCAGATATCAGCAATAAAGCCATTAAGCTGCTCCGTAATAAGGCTGCAGACACTGTAGAAAGGTTCAACCACGAAATCAGCAGATTAAGAGAACCTACGAGGAAAAGAATGGCAATCAGGTAGAAGAGGGTTAAATAGAGCAAACAAATTAAGTTCTATACATATATTTTAAGGTCTGCAAAAGTTGAATTTGAAAAAGCTCTATATAATTATACCTTCTGCAAACATCTTTCAAAGCCTGGATATCATCTTGTGTGGGATTAACTTTTTTAGAAGTCTTTAGGTACATAATGGCCTTGGGGTCACCAACATGTCCAATGCCTAATGCATGCCCCAATTCATGCGCGATTGTATGAACAAGTTCTTGTTTATTGGTATTGAAATAAATTTCAATCCTATTTTCAGGACCCTTATAAATCCCTTCTTCCGGCCTTTGCTCCAAAGCGCTGTTTAATGTATCTATTGTTTGATTTAACTCATCAACTTGAGTATTAAAATTACTGGTTGAGTTATTTAAGCTGCCTGCCAAAGCATTCAGGTTTTCTGCCTCTTTTTGCAGATCCTGCTGGCGCTTGATTAACTGTTGATATACCTCGGGTGGTGCACCGCCTTTGCTGTTCCAATCTTCAACTTCCTTATTAAGATTATCCACTTTTTGTTTAAATTCCAAAGAGAGTCTCTGGTACTCTGAAATTTTAGGATTTAGGGATTGTTTTTCTGACTGGACTTTATTTTCCAGCTGGCTAATCTGAGTAGTTAATGATTGTCTTTCATCATAGACTAAATTTATACTTAAATCTCCTTTTGGGTCATAAACAAATAAATTCCTGCCGTAAGCACTGCTCCAGATTTGGGCTGCATGAGAAATATCAGACAAAAAATCCTCCCTTGATAGGTTAAACCTGGGATCCACCGTATCCAACCTGTAGCGTATGGGTTTGTCGCAATATGAAAAAGTAAAAAGGTTATCAAAAGAAACTGGCTTCAATACAATAATAAAAATTAAGATAGTTACCAAAAACAAAATTCCGGCAATAATATTTTTCATATCAGTTAAAAACAATCAAAAATAAAGCTGATAAGACTGCCAATAATTGCCATATATCCCGGAGCCCTAAAAGCAATGCCCGAGAACCATCACCATGCCAGTGTAATTTTATATGAAGATTATACTCCAGCTTAAGTAAACTTTTAGCTTTAATCATCCCTGTAAAAATCAACCCTTCAATTACATCAGGAAGCTGAGAGCCTCCAATACCAAATATTATATACAACATCTTCCAGCTAAAACCGTTTTTTAGATAAGTAATACCCAAAAGTAAAGCTATAGGTAAAAGTAAATCAAAAATAATCACCGGCACAATATATTTCCTAAACTGATCCGGCTTAAAAAAATGTCCGTGAGGAATAAAATCAGTCAAGTAATGGGAAACTATACCTGCCGCACCTGCTATAGCCAATCCGCTTACCAAATTCCCATGCCCCAAGGAATTATATGCAACCACTCCGACTATTACTCCGACAGCAGTATGCCCGACAGCTACCATAAAGTTTATTATCTTACGAATACCAAAGCAAAACAAGAATATATCCTATTTCAGAATATTCATTACAATATTATTACAATCCTCTAATTTATGTCTTTTGGGAAAAATGTATACTCTTATTTTTAAATCATTATGGTCTTGGAACTTGAGGTAAAAAGAGGACTCCAACAAGGGAAAAGAGACGAACCTGTCCTTGAATATTTGAAAGGAGGCATAGTATTTGGTAAACCAATTCAAATTGACACATTCCATGAACTGAGAGACAATAGGAATTTACCAGTTTCTGTTTTGAGAAAAATCCAAAGGTTAGACCGGTATGCGCAGAAAAGAAATCTGGATGAGGTAGATACCGCACACTTACGTTTAATATCCCTCTATGCAAAACGGGAGCTTGCTCAAAGACAACGACTAAAATAATTCTTCTGCTTTTTTAAGATCGCTTTCTTTAACCAATAATCTTGCTCCTTGAGAAGTAGGCCTGAAAGGAAAAGGAGCCATGCCGCCTTCATCATCTGCCTGAACCACAGCTTTAACACCATTTGCCTCAAGAAAACCCTTTGCAATCTCTGCCTCCATCCGGGTATTAAAGGTTTTTATAATTACTAAATTAACCATCGAGCTAATTATACACTTAAATGTTCAAGCAGTATTTTTATTCCGATAATTATCAAAACTGCACCGCCTAATATTTCTACCTTTTTACCAAGCAACACTCCTATTTTTCTACCGGTTAAAAATCCAACAAAACTTAAACTAAAAGTGACAATACCGATAGTAGTGACAGATATAAAAAAAGGCAGGTTGATTAATCTTAAGGTTATCCCGACAATAAAAGCATCAATGCTTGTTGCCAGAGAAAGCATAAAAAGGGTTTTTGTATTCAGGACAGTTTTTATCTCTTTCTCATGATTACTTAATGCCTCATGTATCATCTTAATACCAATGCCCCCAAGTAAAATAAATGCCACCCAGTGATCAACACTTGTAATAAAATTATCTAATAATTCACCTACTAACCATCCGCCAACAGGCATTACCGCCTGAAATGTACCGAAAAATAATGCAACTTTAAAAGTCAGGGAAATTTTTGCTTTTTGGGATTTCATACCGCCTGCAATGCTGGCGCTAAATGAATCCATTGCCAAACCAAATGAAATTAAGAGTATCTGGAAAAAACCCGCCATTATAAAATGATATCAAATGCTCCCAAAATGTCAAAAGTTGCACGCTCAGGCTAAATAAGTATATACTCTTAAGCCTGATGACACCGGAAAGACAACATTTTTCTGCCCCGCAGCAATTTTTAAAAGATGCTTTTGGTGCAGGAGCTTTTAAGGCCCTGCGGCATGAACCTCTTGCTGATGAATATACAATTCGAAATATGCGTTTGGCCGTTCGTTATATTTTCACTAAAGATTCACAACCTACGTTAGCTCAAGCCTTTGGCATAACCCCCAATACAGCCGGTAAGGCGATTAGAAAGTTTTTACGCCAGTTACAGGAACACTGCCCTCCCGAGATCCGGCAGCGTTATCCGGAGGATCCCGTTCAATTATTATCTGAATCATTACCCTCTGCTTCCCCCAAACAACCAGCCTCAATAGATTTGAGCAGCGTTCCTGAAAACAAACATCCCCTGGCTGAAAAGCTACTGGAAGCAAAAACTGATGATGAAATAAATCAGATTTTTGGCTCGTTTGATTATTCTGAATATATATCTCTGATTAAAATAAAACCTCCGGTTCTTTATTCTGTTGGATCTATTGTTCGCAATTGCCATCTCACTTTTTCACCGCGCAGCATAAAGAAGTACCTGGCTGTTTTAGAAGAGGCACATATTCCTGTTGGTCTTGTAACCCGGGAAGTTCAAACCTCCGGTAGAAAAATAGAGCAGCATTATTATTTTATTGCAGCCCAACACCATAGCAGAGCTTGCGAAGCCTTAAAACAAAATCCTGCTCAATAATTGCCTGTTTCCTGTATAATAATGCAATGAAACAACTATTCATTGCTGTTTTTGCAATTATAATCATAATCACCCTTGTTGTTCTTGCCTTTACTACAGACCAGGTCTACCGCGAGGAGCAAAGGCTAAAAAGCGACCTCGAGTACCGTTCCACCCTTTTGGCTGATAGCTTAAAAGAAACAGTTGAACCAAATTTTATCAGCAAGTCCGACCGGCAGATGCAATACCTGGTAAATAAATTCGAGAATGAGGAAAGGCTGGTCGGGATGAATATATATGATAATAAATCAAATCCGGTGGCAACTTCTTCAAGCCTGACTTCTGAAATGCCCAAAGCAAAACAGATTGCATCTGATGCAATGGATCACGATCAGGCAACAGGGGATTTTGTCCAAGCGGGTAAACAGAAAATATACCTTCTGGCAGTTCCGCTTCATGACCAAAATAGTGTAGTCGGGGCTTTAATGATTGCCCAAAATGCAAGCTATATTGATACCAGGATAGAAGAAACATGGAAAAATAACCTTATAAGGTTATTCATCCAGGCTTCACTTTTATCCATAGCCACACTTTTCCTGATACGCTGGATCATCTTTGAGCCAATCAAAAACCTTCGTGATTTACTCCGGTCAACAAGCACCGGGGAACCCGGGAAAAAATTCCCGAACCTTTCAGGCTCTTTTTTCTTCAGACCCTTAATAAAAGAGGTTACAAACGTCAGGAGGTCTTTAATGGAAGCAAGGTCTGCAGCAAGCGAGGAAGCCAGGCTGCGGCTTGAAAAATTAGATTCTCCCTGGACCGCAGAAAGATTAAAAGAATTTGTCAAGGATATTTTAAAAGGCAGAACAATCTTTATGGTATCAAACAGGGAACCTTATATCCATACAAAAAACGGAGGTAAAATCAGTTATTACATCCCTGCCAGCGGTCCGGTTACCGCAATTGAACCTGTGATGCAATCATGCGGAGGAATCTGGATTGCCAACGGAAGCGGTGATGCGGACAAATTAGTTGTTAATAAAAAAGATAAAATTCAAGTACCTCCCGATGAACCTAAATATACTCTCCGCCGGATTTGGCTGACAGATGAAGAGGAAACCGGTTATTATTACGGTTTTTCCAATGAAGGGTTATGGCCTCTTTGCCACATAGCACACAACCGCCCGACTTTTAGGAAAGAGGATTGGGAAGAGTATAAAAAAGTTAATCAAAAATTTGCAGATACAGTGCTTGATGAAATCAAAAATCACGACAGGCCGATTGTTTTAGTCCAGGATTATCAACTTGCTTTAGTTCCAAGGATGATCAAGGCAAAAAGACCCGGGGCTGTAGTCGGCCTTTTTTGGCACATACCATGGCCAAATTCAGAATCATTCAGCATTTGTCCCACAAAAAAAGAGATTTTAGACGGGATGATGGGAGCAGATCTAATTGGTTTCCATACTCAACTTTACTGCAATAATTTCATTGAAACAGTAGGCCGCGAACTGGAATCGCTGATAGATTTTGAACAATTTACTATAACCCGCAATAATCATATATCTTACATCAAACCTTTTCCTATCAGCATCGCTTTCCCAAATGGGTTTGATGAACCAAAAAATGAAAACTATAAAAAAGAATGCAAAGAATTAGTTGATAACCTGGGAATTAAAACAAAATTTATCGGACTGGGAGTAGACCGGATGGATTACATTAAAGGAATACTGGAACGCCTGAAGGCAATTGAAATTTTTCTTACCCAAAACCCTTCATATAAAGAAAACTTCACATTTATACAAATCGCCCCTCCAAGCAGGACAAAAATAAAAAAAATGGTTGATTTATCAGAAGCAGTTGATACGGAAGTCAACCGCATTAATTCATTATTTAAAAAAGGACAGTGGAAACCAATTATACTTTTGAAAAAACTTCATAGTCATGAGGAGGTTAAAAAATTCTATAGACTGGCAGATTTTTGCCTGGTCACATCCTTACATGACGGAATGAATTTAGTGGCAAAAGAATATGCTGCCTCAAGGTATGATGAAAAAGGGGTTTTAATTTTAAGCCAATATACAGGTGCATCAAAAGAGCTCAAAGGCGCCTTGATTGTCAACCCGTATAACGGAGAGCAGACAGCTGATGCAATCAGGGAAGCTCTGGAAATGAGTATAAAAGAGCAGACAAAAAGGATGCGCAACATGAGAGAGACTATTAGGAATTACAATGTCTACCGCTGGTCGGCAGAGCTTCTAAAAACTATCGTCAATTTAGGGTAAATTATGAATTTATGGCAAGACCTCAACCAAATAACAAAACTGCTAAGAAATAGCCACATAAAAGTTTTAATGATGGATTTTGACGGCACTCTAGCTCCGATTGTTAAATCTCCGGATAGGGCAAAACTTCCAAAAGAGGTAAAAAATTTATTAATCAGTCTTTGTAAAAAAGCAGGGTTTTACCTTGTTGTTATCAGCGGCAGAAACCTGGAAGATTTGAAGGAAAAAATTAGCCTGCAGGATATTATTTATGCCGGCAATCACGGCTTGGAGGGAAAAATTCTTGGAAAAGTGTATTCTTTTCCTGTTTCAGATAAAGCATTAACGGTTTTAAAAAGTATCCATGAAAAACTTGATAATATTGCTGACCAGTTTAAGGGAGTATTTATTGAAGACAAAAAAATGACATTGGGTTTTCATTACAGGATGGCAAAGGAGCAACAAATACCTGCTATCAAATTACTATTTGTAAAAACTTTAGAGCCCTTTATTAAAAACAGATCAGTATCTGTAATTACGGGAAAAATGGTGTTTGATATCCTGCCAAAAGCTAACTGGAATAAAGGCAGTTTTGCAAAATTGGTCATTGACAAAATACGCGCAAAGACTAAAAAAACACCGGCTGCTATTTTTATCGGTGATGATACAACTGATGAAGATGTGTTCCAAAAAGTTGAAAAAGGGGTTACTATAAGAGTAGGCCGGGAACGTCAGTCAAGCGCTCATTACCGGCTTGGTAACATAACAGAAGTCAGGAAATTCCTGAAATGGTTAAATGCAAAATTTTAACAACATGGTAAAAACTTTTAATTGCTTTGAGTTGCTAAAGGCCAACCGGAAAAGGCGCGGTAGTTTCCAATATACCGTTCCTTCTACAGATACTTATCCTTACCAATGGCTTTGGGATTCCTGTTTTCATACGATAATCTTATCTCATTTTAAAATAAATGATGCAAAGAAAGAAATCTTCTCGCTTTTGTCAAAACAACTCCAGAATGGCATGATCCCTCATATGATCTACTGGGATAAAACACATAAGACAAATTTTCCCAGAATCAGCTGGGGCAAAGACGGCATCAGTACTATCACCCAACCTCCGATGCTTGCCTTTGCGGTTTGGCAGGTTTTCCAAAAGGACAAGGATATAAATTTTCTCAAAAAAGTTTACTCCCACCTTTACCACTTTTACAGGTATTTATTAAATGAAAGAGATCCTCACGACAAACATCTGATAGGAATTATGAATCCTGATGAATCAGGCGAAGATAATTCCCCAAGGTTTGATTTACCCTTGAATTTGCCCCCTGTCCAAACTTTAGAGGAAAATACAAAAAGAAGGTTTAAATTAGTTGCACAAAATATAGAATGCAAATTCGATGCCCCTTTTTGCATGAGGAATTTTTTCTGGGTTAAAGACGTGCCTTTTAATGCCATTATGGTAACAAACCTTAACCTGCTTGCCAAAATTGCCAAACAAACAGGCAACAGCGAAGATGCTGTTTACTTTACAAAACAAGCTGAAGATATCTCTACTGCCATGAGGGAATTGATGTTGGAGGACGGTATTTTCTACTCTACTTATGGGAATGATTACAAGAAAATAAAAGTTAAAACCTGGGCTATATTTGCCCCGCTTTTTGCAAAAATTATGAGCCCTCAAGAGGCAAAAAAATTAGTTGCAGATCATTTGTTGAACAAAGATGAATTCTGGACAAAGTTTCCTGTCCCCACCACTTCTTTAAAAGAACCCTCTTTTGACCCTTCAGGTTTTTGGAGAGGCCCTGCCTGGATAGGAACTAACTGGTTTATTTATAAAGGACTTCTAAACTATGGTTTCCGCGACGAAGCAGAAGAGATTAAAAAATCCTCCCTTGCTTTAATTCAAAAGTCCGGCTTCAGGGAATATTTTAATCCTTTAACCGGCGAAGGCTTAGGGGCCCAGAATTTTACCTGGGGCGCCCTGGTAACAGACATGGCTTGAAAAGCCGCGGTTTGCTTTAGAAGGTTTACAACAAGAATATTATTTATCTATTAAGCCGGTAAGAAGAATAATATCCTAATGGCGGCTCAATAACTCTGCTGCCCCAATAGATATGCAAAAACCCGTCTCTAGTCCGAATCACAGAGACTTTATCTTCAGGATTCAAACTTTTACAAGAAATTCCATAGTGATCAAAGATGCCTCTATAGGGAGCAAGTACAGAGGGAAAGTCAGGTGGGGATATATTTATGTCCGGTCTCAGAGCAAATCTGTCAAACACTGATTTCAATCCAGACATCCACCCAACTTTTAATGATTCGACAACCATTACCTTTATTTGTACATCTACTAAAATCGTTTGGCAATAGTTGGGACATAAGATATCTATTTTAAATTAATGGAATTAATTTTCAGGCCGACAAAAGAGCCAAAATTCCTACAATTTCCTGCTATGCATTGTTTATCAGATTGGACAAACTCACCGGAAAGCTTTAAAGGTACATCTGTAAACTTTTCCAGATCCTGGTCAGAAAAGGCAACAAAGGTTTCAATATTTTGATCTAAGTTCCATTCACATGTTTTATTATTAAAACTCTCCCAACTGCATACATATTTTTTATTCCTATCAGAAGTAGTGTTGTAACTTACCCAGTAAAAATCATTCTTTTTGGTAATCTTATATGTAGCCTGCGCGTCATCTAAAGGGAAAAGCTTTGGGGGAGCCTCATTGAACAAACTGTACACTATAAATCCTGTAAACCCTATTCCTGCAAGGCTTATCAAAATATATCCTGCCAACAGTGACTTTTTCAAAAAAGACAACCTGGTAATCAGGTTTTTTTGATAAGAAAACTTTAAGGTAATTAGGAACATAAAAGCAGATAAAAGTATTAAAATTACAGGTATAACAATAGATACTATCAGAAGAAAAAGGGGAGTATCGGGGGAAAAATTATCCAGCCATAAAGCTGAGAGCAATAAAACAAAGATTGCACAAATAATTGCTGCAATCTCTAGTATAAATAAAAAAATTAAAAAGATTTTGTTTACCACTTTTTAAGGGACTTTGATTAAATAAAGTCCATTACCTTCTGTGGCTGCTACTGCAAGCTCAGGAATTCCAGGAGCATATCCTGTCGGAACAACAACTACCGCGTTGGCCTTTTTATCCATAATGCGCAACACCGCCCCTCCTTGTTGCCTCACATACCAAAGTCCGCGATTAGAAGCGATTAAAATTCTGTTTCCACTATCAACAGCCAATCCCAGAACTTCTTTATCATCACCGGGATTCTGCATATCTACCCTTGTTAGTTTTCCGCTTTGAGGATCAATAAAACTCAGGCCTGGATCACCCCCGATCCAAAGCTTGTTATCGTTTCCCACTACTAAACATCTAATATTATTACTCGGAAGTTCCGGGGTATTCTCATGAGTGTATAGAAAGTTGCTTTGAAGGTTATCAGGATTAACACTATATAACCCACCACTTAATAATCCAATCCAAAACCTCGGTCCGGCTCTAGTGATAGCATGAACAGGTTGGGGTATTCCACCAGGCATTAATCTGTTTTCCTGATGCCATCCTTTTCCATCCCATCTTCTTATTCCTTCCCAGGTTCCGACCAATACACCCTCTCGATCTGCATAAACTGCATAAGTTTGATCACCATTTAACGGATTTTCCGGCAAATGCTGGCTCCATCTTCCGCTTCCATGCTCCATAATATAAACTCCAAACCGGTCAGTTGGAACCCATCTGTCAGTTCCTACAACTACTCCAAATTCATTATGCTCAGCAATAGCATTTACTCTTCCCGTAATATTTTTCCCGTTCACCGGGCCGCATTGCTCAACCCCTTGACCTTTTCCCAACTGCAAAAAACCAACAGTATTTTCTATTTGACGATTATAACCCAGCCATATCCCGGCATCTATCCCATCTTTTTCCCTTAAAGAAAGAGTCACAGTGCGTATATGATTATTGGCAATAGCTCCATCAGTATTTTCTGAAGTCAAAAAAACTTCATCTCTATTTGCAAGCATGCCGGCAATATCAACTCCCTTAAAGCTTGCAGATAAATCAGGGCTGCATCTTCCTGCAGGGCTGCCAGCAGAACCACGCCCCAAACCCAATGGCAAAGCACAACTACTCATAAGTACCCATGCAGCACCGGCACTAATTTCTAAAAATTGTCTGCGATTTACCTTTCCAGATAAAATTTCCGATTCAATCATAAGCTGGTTTTAAGATACTATCTTTCAGTAATAAAGCAATCAGGATCAGGTAAGAAGAAAGTAAACTACATCAGGCTTTTATATAAATAAACTTTGATTTAAAATACCCGGACAATCTGAAATTATATGAGAAATAAAAAAGAACGTATAGGTTTTTTTATTCACCCCTCAGCGCGAGAAAACTGGAAAACAAAAGCCACAAATTTATATGAAAGGACTCCATTCAGCTACGTCGAGGAACTAAAATTCCCTTTTAATCACCAATTAGAAAATACCAGTGCTGTTGTAGTTGTAGCAGGGGACGGCTCTATAAGGTCTGTGTCAGAATCTTTAATGGCAAGAGAGGATCCTCCTGCATTGGTTATCATTCCGGGCGGATCACACAACGGAGTATTCAGGGCCCTAAAAGATGCAAATATATCTGTCTCTGTCGATCAATTAATAGAAGGGGAGCTAGACAAAATTCCTCTCTTCAGACCGGGTCTTATCAATAACCAATTATTCAATCATTTCACCGGTTGGGGAGAACTTGAATTATTACACGCGCGTACAAGTGAAAACCTAAGGAGGTTTTTTTATCCTAGAAACTACAGAATGTTTGCTGCAGGTTTTTTTGCAATTACAAGAAGTTTAAGGATGCAAGACAATCCTGAATATTTAATGAGGATTGCAATTACTTCTCCTTTTGTAGGTCCAATAAAGGCAGTACCGGATCAGGATATGTATTCTGATAAACTAACCCTGCTTTCAGTTCAATCTGCTCCGACCAGATTACAATCAGCTGCAAAACTGGGAAGGCTGCTTTTTCATTCTCTTGCAAGATTAAGGCTTCCTGAAAATATTTTATCTGTTGAGTCTTCAGCTTCTTTTGAATTTGAATATGCAGGAAAGATAAGTAAAGCTAATGCAGACGGACAGATTGTTGATATTACCAACAACAACAGGATAAGTATTAGAAGACATGACAAGGGCCTTAAAATTGCTGCACTTATATAATTAATCTTTGTCGAGATAATATTTTTTTAAATCTTGAGGGAACTTTTCGATAGCATAACGAAGCATAGTTCGCGGCATACTTTTATAGTGTTTATCTAAAAATAATCTTTCTGCTTTTAAATCCCGATTGCCGATTTCTCTTAACATCCAACCAACTGCTTTATGAATCAGGTCATGGCGCTCAGCAAGCAGCATTGCGGCAACTGCCAAAGCATCATCATATTGGCGGGCTTTAATAAAAGCATAGGTTGACATTATTGCAACTCTTCTTGCCCACAAACTTTTAGAACGGGCTAGCTTATATAACAATTCGCGTTTTTCAGTCAGAAGATAATTTCCCAAAAGATAAGGGGCAGAACTGTCTATTAAATCCCAGTTATTTATAGAAGATAAATTTTTCAAATAAATTCTGATTATTTTTTCTTTAATTCCCTTATCTGCTTTTTGGTATTGAATTATTAAGATAAAAAGGGCAATAAGCCGTTGTTCGTGTATTTTGCTTTGTAGCAAAGTTTCTATACCGGAAAGAGGCAAGTCTTTAAATCTTCGGGACAAAGATCTTTGAACAGGAACAGTAATCCCTAAAAAAATATCTCCCTCGCCATAGCCTCCTTTGTGGGTTTGAAAAAATATGCTTAATATTTTTGCTTTTTCCTTATTTGCACAAATCTGTATTTCCTGCAGAAGATTCTTTAACATAATTAAATTATACACACAAATCCCGCTCTCTAACGTATTCCATACACGATCTCCACAATCTTATAACAAACATTTTGTATTTTTAAGCTATGTTTCAAGGAGAAAAGGAAAAGAGGCTTTTGTGCCGGAGGGATTTCTTGAGGAACGTCGCCGCTGGAGTTGCTGCTTTAATTCCTGTGGCATTACTACCCGAATCTTGTGGCATTTTACCCACACGTCCTAACCCCTTCGAGCGAGAAGCTGATCTCTACCGCTCTGTTATAAGTAGCGGTGGAAGTGTTTACCTTCTAGGGCAATCCCATATTCTGAAAAAACACGCAATCCCCACCGTTGACTCTGAAGTTTTCTACTCATGGCAGAGTATTGCCCAGGATCCTTCTGTAGCTATCTATCAAGGGCTGGATACACTCAAGTTGAAGTTGCTTGCTACTGTTTCCCGGATAACCAGTAACCTAGCCCCTTCAACAGACGGGAAAGTAGTCTTTGCTACAGGCGAAGGTAATATTTTAGAGCTAGGCCCGGATGATAAAAAACCAGAATTAAAATATCAACTTGGCGACAAATTCAAATCCATTAGTGTTCTGGCTGCTCCCCCCACTCGGTCCTCAATGGGAGAATTTGCTTTTGTACAAGATGGTAAGTTATATACTATTGAAAGTGATAAGGAGACAAACTTAAGGCAAAATGATGTAATGGAAGCAGGTATCGCTTATTCTCCATCAGGGGATCAGATCGCTTATACTCATTGGACAGGAGCGCCTTATTGGGAAATAAAAGTTCTTTCCTCAGAAACAGATCTACCGATACGAACAAATCTACATTTTAGCACCAGCCCTGACTGGAATTCGGACGGGAGATTAGCTGTTGATTCAGGCGGCTCACCAACCCAACCGCCAGGTATCTATATATTCTCACCCGGCCAGGGCCGGGAAAAATTATCAAGTAATCTTGACTATCCTAAACAACCGCACTGGTCTCCGGATGGCCAGTTACTTGCTTTTATAGCAAATGGGGGAGGCCGGGGAGAACGGGCCGGCAGATATTTATATATTGCAGATTTACAAAAACAGATCAACCGGATAGTTTTAGAAAGCCAGGGTGTTTCTGATTATACCTGGCTTCCTGATTCAAAAAGAATTGCTATGGTAACTCATATTGATAGTAATACCGGAGAGGGTTCCTACTACCAATTGCTAAATATTCCAGGTTAGATACTTTATTTTTTTGAAAAGATTTGGAAAATTCTGTTTTTTGGCTTCTTGAAGATATTGTTATATTATGAATATACTAAATGGTAGTGAAAAAACTTTCAAAATTCCTAATTTCTACAATTGGTTGCGAACTGGTAGGAATTGCTGCTACACCTTTTACTGTCTCTGCCATACCAACCTGGTATCAAACCCTTCAAAAACCTTCCTTTTCTCCTCCTAACTGGGTTTTTGGTCCTGCCTGGACCATTCTGTATTTTTTAATGGGAGTGGCAGTTTATCTCGTCTGGATAAAAGGTTTAGAGAAAAAGGCATTTAAAAAAGCCCTAAGTTTTTTTATAGCCCAACTGGTATTTAATTTTTTCTGGTCAATACTATTTTTCGGACTTCATTCCCCAATTCTGGGACTGATAGATATACTGATCCTTTGGACCCTGATTTTAATTACCATTATTAAATTTTATAAAATATCTAAAACTGCCTCATATCTCTTAATCCCTTACATCTTGTGGGTCACCTTCGCCACTATTTTGAATCTATCAATTGTACTTCTTAATCCCCAGGCTTTCTCTATTCCCTAGAAATTTGATGCAATTCTTACAATAATATGGTAATGTAAAAATATGACATTTTCAAACCTGCTCAAATCCTATGTAAATAAGTGGGTTGCGTTAACTGCAGATCGTAAAAACGTAGTAGCATCGGCAAAAGATTTAAAACAACTAGATATAAAGGTTAAGAAAGCTAATTTTAAAGATGTTATATATCATTGTGTATTGCCTTTTGACAAATTCTACTCACCTTAATGGGAAGAGTTAAATTCCCTTATTTACCTATAGATATTTTCAATTCAAGCGGGAAAGTTGTTAGTCGTATTATGAGACCTTATATCCCTATACGGTTATCGATACATCATAGTAATCCCTCTAATATTGTTGATGCCTTAGTAGATTCAGGGTCAGACCGATATTTATTTCCAAGACAGTGGGGAGATATGCTTGGAATCAATTTTAAGAAAATAAAACCTATTAAAATAGGTGGGATAGGTAAAGTGGAAATAACAGCCTATTCTTCTAAAGTGAATATTTGGGTTGATGGACAAAAATATCCTACAAATGCCGATTTTAGTCCTGAGCAACAAACACCATTGCTAGGAAGGTCAGGATTTTTTAACCTTTTCAAGGAAGTTATTTTTGATGAGAAAGTTGGCTGTCTTTATATAACATTATAGTAATTCCAAGGAATCCCAGCTTATTTCTTCTTAAGGCAATCCCACCCGTAAGACAATCCCACCTGAGTGCGTCGCCAAATGCTATGCTCGCCTTACCGAAGCTGTTGTTGAAAAATTTGGAACTGCTCAAAGATATACCCCAAAAAGTCATTAAAAATGATACCTCACATTCTCGAAATCAACCCTTAGATTACAGCTTTAAATACATGCAGCAGATTCTATATGCTCAGCCTGTAAATTCCTTAAAAATGTTACAATGACTACAATGATTACTAAACTTTACTGCTTCGTAGATGAAACCGGACAAGATACGAAGGGAGAACTGTTTTTAGTGGCAGTGGTTCTAAGAGCTTGTTTGAAAAGCCCCAATTAGGGTAATATCTAAATATGCCCAAGTCATATCCGAGCGATATGACAGACCAGGAATGGGAGATAATTTCTCCGCTAGTACCTCAGGCAAAAGAAGGTGGCAGACCCAGGTC
>JACPEY010000043.1 GCA_016183245.1 Candidatus Daviesbacteria bacterium | reverse complement strand
GATCTCAGGATTTTTTTGGTAAAGCCCAGCGTTAATTTGATCTATTTCCTTTTTGAAAACAGGATCTTCTTCGTAAGATTTATTACCTTCCGCATAAGCTTGACCTAAAAATTTGGCTTTCTCTTCTAAATTTAGCTCCTTCGAAGGCAGGCCTAATTTTTTAATCCCCCAGATAGCTTTGGCAATATGAAGGCCAATATCTCCCTGGTAATTTGCCCTGAAAACTTCATGACCCAAAGCCTCATAAATCCGTGACAAACTCTCTCCTAGAATAAAAGTTCTGAGGTGTCCGATGTGAATTTCTTTTAAAGGATTAACATGGCCGTACTCAATAAGTATCTTTTTGGGGTTGGTAGATTTTGGCAGGATATCTAAATCTGCAGCATTTTTTAAAAGTTCTTTGTCCTTAATAAAAAAATTTATAAACCCTGCACCTGCAACTTCTGCTTTTTCCAAATATTCTTTACTTGACTCTTGACTCTTGACTCTAGCCACTATTTCATTAGCAATCTCTTGCGGTAATTGCTTGCCTTTACTCGATTCCAGTTTAGCAAGCTGCAAGGCCAAATTCGTACTGTAGTCTCCAAAGGCGGAATTTTTGGAAATAGATAAAACTATATCAGTTGCTGGATAACCCAGGTCTTGCACTATCCTTTTTAAGTCTTCTAAAATTCTTTGTTTTAACATACTTCTATAATAACATAATTCAAAAGTAAAAATGCAAAATTTAAAATTACAATCACCTTTGACTTTTAACTTTTGAGTTTTGACTTGCTGATTCCTAACAATATTCCTCCCACCAGCAAATAGTACCCTACCCATACTACCCACCATTGTTCTCCTACATATTCCCATGCAAAAGGCAAAGAGGCGAAAAATTGCACTATATAAATAAAGTAGTTTAAAAATGCTCCTACTATCAAACCTGCAAAAGCTGCAAGGGTTGAAGATATTAAACTCACAGCTATCATTGCTAGGCCAGAAATCATAATAAAAGGCACTGTCCAGCCGATCAATAAATTAGTAAAAACACTGACCAAAGAAAGCTGATGAAACTTTTGAATAATAACAGGCATCACCAGAAGCTGTGCGCCAAGAGTAATTGCAAGGTCTTGATTTACTACCGGCAAAATTTTCAAATATTTTAAAAGAATAGGCGCAACTGCTACCACCCCCAGAGTTGCCAGAAATGAAAGCTGAAAAGATAAATCCAAAATCCAGGCAGGGTTTACCAAAAGCATAAGCCCCGCCGTAACAATTAAAACCCACACTCCGTCTCTTTGCCGGCCGAAAATCTGAGCAGCAGAAGAGAATGTAAACATAATCATAGCCCTGACAATAGGGACCTGCGTACCGCTTAAGATTGTATAAATTAATGCCGCACCAAAACCTAAAAGCAAAACATATTTTCTTTTGATTAAGCCTGAAAATGCCAGGAAAAATCCGGCCACCATGCTTAAATTCTGCCCGGAAGCTACAACAATATGCAGAGTAGATGTATCCCGCAAAGCCAGCCTGAGGGATGCAGGAAGTTCTTTATTCTGCCCCAGCATAATTCCGGAAAGCAACTCTGACTGAGGCGAAGGCAGAATCTTACTGATTTTTTGGTCAAGATATAATCTTTGCTCCTTGAAAATATCTATTTCAGGATTCCAACCGCCCTGTTGCCACCTGAGGAAATATATCAAAAGGTAAAGAAGTATAGCTAAGATAATTGGTAGGACAGTCTCGTCATTGCGAGGAGCGAAACGACGAAGCAATCTCTCGACTCCGCCCAAGACAACAGGTCTTCCCGATCCATTAAAGATTGCCACGCTCACTTTGTTCGCTCGCAATGACATAAAAATTAATATAATACCAGTTGATCTCTAATTTTTTCAAAAACAGATTTATTGATAATCTTTTTATTTAAAAGATCTTCTATTCCCTGATAAGGCCTGTCAGAAATAATTTTTGAAGCAGTGACCGGACCAATCCCCGGTAAAGCTTCGAGTTCTGCCTGTGTTGCAGTATTTATATTAACTTTAGCCTGAACACTTACTCCGCCTCCGGCTGTTATTCCAGCCACTGCCCCATTTTGACTGCTCACTGTATTTTCTCCTGCAGCCGGAACATAAATCTTACTACCATCTGATACTTTTTGTGCCATATTTAAATACTTTGATACAAATTCCGTGTTTACTGAAGCAGCAAACCCTCCGGCTTCTTTTATGGCATCTTCTACCCTTGAGCCATCATTTAATTTATAAACTCCGGGTTTTATGACCGCCCCTGATACATCAACGGAGATTGTCTTTTGTGTTTCAACCAGACTTTCTTTGGGAAACACCTGTCTTGAGCTTGCCGAAGGACCAGCCTGGCCTTTATTTAAGCCGGAAGCAAATATACCGCCTATTATTAAAACTATTCCAACTAAAGATAGTCCTATGGGGAGTTTAAATTTATCAATCTTTTCCCTCCAGTTCCGATTTTCCATTTTAGCGGCTATACATTATTTGTTTTCTGTATAGTTTAATCCAGGCTTTATAAGCCTCATGAAACACTTTCATTCCCCGCTCTTTCATCTCTTTTTCCACCACCCCGCCGGCATGGGGATATTTATGTAAGCGCGGGTTGGTTGAAGAAAATCCATGGGCATAATGCACCAGCTCATGGCCAATAGTATGATCCACCACTTCAGCCGGGACCCTTAAATTTTTAAACATTGAAGTAATCGTAATAAAACTTGCTTTTGTTCTTTTATCGAGTTTTATAGAACCTAACCTGTATTTGGCATCTCTCCCAAATTTAATAAAAACTTTATTTGTCTGCGGTACGTCTGAAAAGTACTTTGTCCAGATAAAATCAAGGCGGGATAAAAGCCAGTTATTATCCCTGTTGGGCACGTTTTTTAATTTCATTGTTGTAACAAGCTAAACTATATAGATTTCTTTTTAGCAAATTAAAGAGATCATTGCTAATCAACATCAATAACAAAGCTGATTATCTTCCCCGGTATATATACTATCTTTTTCACCGATTTTCCTGCCAAAAATTTTCCAGCTTTTTGACTTTCCAGAGCCATTTTTTCAACGATCTTTTTATCGCTCATTATATCATTTTGTATCAAAAGTACATCTCTTACTTTTCCGTTAATTTGAACAGCCACTGAAACCTCTTTTTCTTCCAGCTGATTTTGATCACTCTCCGGCCAAGACTGCTGATGAATAGATATGAAATCTGTCATTCTGGCAAGCCCCAATTTAATCGGGGCGCGTCCAGAATCCTCTTTTGTTGATTCTGGAGTCGTCGTTTCGCTCCTCCCCAGAATGACATTCTGAAATAACTCCTCCGTCATATGCGGGGCAAAAGGAGCCAGAATAATTAAGAATTTTTTCTTTTGCTCTGAAGTCAAAAGTGCGTGATAGCTTAGGTTTATAAATTCCATCATCGCAGCTATCGGGGTGTTAAATTTCATATTCTCGATATCATGACCAACTTTTATGCCGAGCCTATTTAGAGCAATTTCTACTTTATTGTCAGGCGATTCAGTTTCCTCCTTACTCATAACCTCCCAGACTCGGGTTAGGAACTTATAAACACCATTTATGCTGGCCGGATCCCAAGAAATCGTATTTTCAAAAGGCCCCATAAATCCTTCATAAAGACGCAGGGTGTCTGCTCCGTATTCATCAACTATCTGATTCGGAGTTACTACATTACCTAATGACTTGCTCATTTTGCGGCCGTCGGAAGCTAGAACCAAGCCAACACCGGAAAGTTTCTGGAAAGGTTCCGAGGTTGAAGTAATACCCAAATCAAACAAAACTTTATGCCAAAAGCGCGAATAAAGAAGATGGAGCACAGCATGCTCTGCCCCGCCAATATACCAATCAACCGGCATCCAATACCTCTCTTTTTCTTTATCAACTAACATCTTATCGTTTTTAGGATCAATAAAGCGCAGGTAGTACCAACATGAACCTGCCCATTGAGGCATAGTATTGGTTTCTCTTTTAGCCGGTCCCTCACATTTTGGGCAAATTGTATTGACCCAATCCGGAATTGCAGCCAAAGGCGATTCTCCAGTACCGGTAGGTTCGTATTTTTCAACCTCCGGCAATTCTAAGGGCAGTTGATCTTCTGGAATAGCCACTACGCCACACTCATCACAGTGTATTAGTGGAATAGGCTCTCCCCAGTACCTCTGCCTGGAGAAAATCCAGTCACGAAGATGGTAAGTAGTAACCCGCTTACCCCAGCCTTTTTCTTCCAGGTAATCCATAATCTTAACTGTGGCTTCATGAATATCCATTCCGTCTAAAAACTCTGAATTAATCATTTTACCCTCCTCCTCTTGCACTTGCCCTGCCTGAGTGATAGCAGAAGCATCACCATCTCTGCCAACAACTACCCTTATTATCGGCAAGCCAAATTCTTTGGCAAATTCAAAATCCCGCTTGTCGTGGCCCGGCACTCCCACCACAGCACCAGTACCCACATTCCCCAATACAAAATCACTTACCCAAATAGGAATTTCTTTACCGTTAAGATTGTTAACTGCATAGCTTCCGGTAAAAACTCCTGTTTTAGCTCTTCCCTGGGCAATTCTTTCTTCTTCAGAACGATTAGCAGTTTTAGCAATATAGCTCTTAACCTCGTCTAAGTGTTCTTTTTGAGTGATTTTAGTAATAAGTGGATGCTCAGGACCAATCACTATGAAGGTTGCACCAAAATTGGTATCAGGCCTCGTGGTAAAACAAACTACCTCTTCACTGCTACCCCTCACTTTATAGGTGATATTTATCCCTTCTTTTCTACCAATCCAGTTAATCTGCATATCCTTAATTGACCTCGGCCAATCTAAATTTTGAACCCCTTCCAATAGCTGATCCGCATACTCAGTGATCTTTAAAATCCACTGTCTTACCAACTTCTTCTCAGTTTGGGTTCCGCAACGATCACATTTACCGTTAACAACTTCTTCATTAGCCAAGCCGGTTTTATCTTTAGGGCACCAATTTATGGGCGCTTCATCTTCGTAAGCCAGACCCTTCTCAAAAAGCTTCAAAAAAATCCATTGGGTCCATTTATAATAGCTAGGATCAGTTGTGTTCACTTCCCTATCCCAATCGTAAGAAAAACCGGTGATTTTCATTTGATTGCGAATGGTGTTGATATTGTTTGCTGTAGTAATAGTAGGATGTACGTTTGTCTTGATAGCATAGTTTTCAGCAGGCAGACCAAAAGCATCCCAACCCATTGGATGCAAAACATTAAACCCCTTCATCCGGAAATAACGGGCTAAAATATCAGAGGAGGTATATATTTTGAAATGACCTACATGCAGACCATCACCTGAAGGGTACGGAAACATATCTAAAATATACTTTTTAGGCTTAGGCGAACTATCCGGGGTTTTGTAAATTCCGTTCTCTTTCCACTTCTTCTGCCATTTAGCCTCAATCTGGTTTGGTATATACTTTTTCATTAGTTCATTTTAACATTTAGCTTATGGTTTGCAAATCTACTCAAAGAAAATCAACCTATTAGAAGTCATCTCAAAAACCCTAATGTCATTCTGGGAACGAACGTAGTGAGGACTCCAGAATCTGTCTGATCCGTGGATTCTGGACTCGATGACTCGCTCGCCTCGCTGAAGCTCCGGCGAAGCGGCCCAGAATGACAGTTTTGAAATAGACTCTAGTCATTTCATCATTAAGTATTATTTAGGTCAATTAGAAATTAGTAATTAGAAATTCTATTTCCACAATCTTTTTTCACAAGCTAAACTATTCTATAGTCTTACTCAAATGATACAGTATATATATATTCTGATCTACTGTAAGCTGTCCACTGTTACCTATAACCTATCTTTTATGCTTATGCGGGAATTATCCCGATACTCTTTGATATAAATTGAGATATTGACATTCTGATGATGTTTTTACTAAAATTTAGACAAAGGAAGAGTTCAGCAGACGGAAGCTCTTCCTTTCTTATGCACGAATTTTGCAGTTGTCATTCTGACCCGCCTCTCAGCCGGAAGCAGTGAGGGTGGGGAAGAATCTCTTGCGAATGCAAGTCTGAAACAAGTTCAGAGATCCTTCGTCGTTTCACTCCTCAGGATGACAGGATGTGCGAAACTCGTATTATTGCTTTTTTGATCTTTTCCCCTGGTTGTTGTATTGTGTAGTTAATGAAGAATTTTCCAGTACAAAGCTCATGGTTTGTATTAAAATTTGTATTAGAAATAGTGACAGTATTAGTGTTGCTATCCATACTACCCGCTACTAACTACCCGCTACTAACTACCAGTGCCCAGGAATCTCAAGGCATTGAAGTAACATCTGTCCATGAAATAATAGACACAGATGCAATAGAAGGTGATATCTTAAAAACTACTGATAAAGGGCTGACAAAAACCACTTTAGGTTTTGATAATAAAATGTTCGGGGTGATTGTTGAACAACCGCTCCTGGTTTACCGCACTACAGAAGCTACGGGCGAAGCCACGCCAAAGGCGGGCGAAGCCAAAAACAAACCGGTAGTCCGTTCCGGCATTGCCCAGGTAAATGTTACAAATTTCAACGGCCCGATCAAATATGGCGATTATATTACTTCTTCCTCTATTTCCGGCAAAGGACAAAAAGCTTCTGAATCAGGATATGTTATAGGCGTTGCTTTAGCTGCTTTTGAAGGAACCAATTCCCAAACAATTGACGGACCCAAAGGCAAGGTTGCTTTAGGCAAAATCCCGGTGGCTATAAGAATTGAATATGCTGAAATCAGTAATCCCCGATTTATCACCAGATTATTCAGCTTTGTCGGTACGGCTTTTTTGGAAAATATCAATGACCCGAAAAAGTTTGGCGATGCAGTCAGGTTTATAGCCGCAGCCATGGTAGTACTCCTGAGCTTCACTTTCGGATTCTTAACATTTTCCCGATCCATTTTAAAAAGCATTGAAGCTATCGGCCGCAATCCCTTAGCCAAAAACACCATACAATTTTCCATTATCTTAAACATTATCCTGCTTTTGACGAGCGGCTTAATAGGCATTGTTGCCTCTATATTGATAATAAAACTTTAACATCGTATGATCTATCTATGATCCGTCAACTGCCCAACCCTATCTTCATATTCCTGGCCATAGCTGCTGTTGTTGTTATTTTGCTGCTTTTGAGAAGATACCACCTCAGAAAAAAAATTTCCCGATACAATGAAGGCAATTTGGAAGATGCGCAAAAGAAAGGCTATGAAATTTTATACCAGTCAATAAAAAAAGCCCAGGCTACCCTTGCCAATGCCGAGCTGGAAGGAATTAAACTCCTCGCAGGAAGCAAACTCGCAACAAATAAGCTGGATAGCGAATATTCCACCCGGCTTTCAGAATCAATTAAATTTTCCCAGGATACTTTAAGCCAGGAACTTAACGAGACTAAAAAAGCTGTTGCTTTGGCAGAACAGCAATTTATTAATTTTTTAAATGAGCTGGGAACCAGCGCAAAAAATATCCAAAGCAACAGCCAAACACTCACCAACCAGAGAATCAGCGAGCTGTTTGAAAGATTTGAAACCAGGCTGTCTGATTTTTTAATCAAAACAGAACAAACCAGCACCCATTCTATTGAACTGGAACTGCGCTCAACAAGACAACTGATTGAAACTTACAAAACCCAGCAAATGGCCTTAATCGATGAAAATATCATTGCCATGATGGAACAAACCTTAAACCTGGTTTTAACGAAAAAATTATCCATAAAAGACCAGCTGGACTTAGTTTACGAAGCATTGGAAAAAGCCAAGATAGAAAAATTCATAGTATGAACGATGAAATACTCAATACCATCACCAAAGATACTTTTACTTTAACCCTTTTAAAACACAGGCTCAGGATACTTAAATCAAATTTACTAAAAAAAATTTTTGGCAGTGAAGCCCCTGCCGAACAATTATCTGTACAGGAAGCAAATTGGCTCAGTTCTCTCCCGGCTTCCTTTTATCAAAAATTTAATAAAGATAATGTCTACCAGATCTTTGATGCTATTGAAACTAAAATCAACAGTATGCCTGTTTTGTTAATTTATATCGCTTTTGAAGCAGATGACCAGACAATTTATCAAATTGGCATGAATTTAAAAAAAAGCTTTACTTCTATTACATTATTTGACATCAAAGTCAACCCGGCATTAATTGCAGGATGCGCTCTCTCTTTTGGAGGAATCTACCGCGACTATTCTTTAAAAGCTAAGATTGAAGATAAAAAGAGTGAAATTTTAGAAAGCTTTAAAAAATTCTTAAGATGAAACAAACACAACAGGAAGTAGGTTATGTTATAAGTTCTAAAGGCTTCCTGATTTATCTGGACGGACTGCCTACGGTAAAAGTCAATGATTTAGTGGAAAACGAATCAGGCGGCAGAGGCTGGGTAAATTCCTTATCTTCTGATAAAGTTGAAGTATTAATGCTGGATGATGTCAAGGTCACGCCCGGGCAGCTTTTTAAACGCCTTCCGGAGCGCCTGGGAATAGCTGCAGGCGACCATTTACTGGGAAGGGCGATTAATCCCTTAGGAGTCCCTATCGACGGCAGAGGATTGTTTTCCAGAACCAAAAAAGCAACTGTTCTGGAGCTGGAACAGGAGGCTCCCGGAATAGGCGCCCGCCAATTCATTACCGAACAATTCACCACCAATATCACCATAATCGATTCTTTGATTCCCATAGGAAAAGGCCAAAGGGAATTAATAGTCGGAGATGCCCATGCCGGCAAAACCGCCTTTTTAATTGACACCATAGTCAACCAGAAAAATACAGGCACTATCTGTATCTACGCATCAGTCGGCAAACCCGTAGCCTCAGTCCGCGACTTAATTGATGTCCTGCGGGCAAACAAAGCTTTGGCTCATTCCATAATCATTGCAGCAAGTTCCAATGAGCCTGCGCCGCTTATTTTTCTGACTCCTAAAACCGCTTTTACTCTGGCAGAATATTTTCAAAAACAAGGTCTTGATGTGCTGGTTATTTTGGATGATTTGGGAAATCACGCCAAAATCTACCGGGAAATTTCACTTTTAGGAGATAAATCCCCCGGCCGCGAATCTTATCCGGGAGATATTTTTTACCAGCACGCTCATTTGGTAGAAAGGGCCGGCAAGTTTAAAAAAGAATACGGAGGAGGATCTATTACTGCCCTGCCGGTCATTGAACTTAATTTAACTGATTTTACCACTTTTATCCCGACAAATTTAATGGCTATGACAGACGGACATTTGCTGTTTAGATCCAGCCTGCATAACATTGGCCAGCGCCCTGCAATAGATATATCCTTATCCGTATCAAGGGTGGGACGCCAAACCCAAAATAAATTAAGCAGCCTGTTATCTTCCCGTATCAGAGGATTACTTTCCCAGGCAGAAGAGCTGGAGACTATTTCCAGGTTCAGCTCAGAACTTCCCTTTGAAACTCAGCTAATCTTAAAACGAAAAGAACTGATAGAAGAAATAATAAAACAACCATCCCTGACTTATGTTGTTAAAGAAATTCAAAGTATACTGCTTGCACTTATTTTTACCGGATTTATGGCTGATAAAGAAAGGCATTTCCTGGAAAAATACAAAGGGGTGCTAATTGAAGCTTTCTTAAAAGAACCAAGTTTGCTAAAAATTACCCAATCCGTCAGCAAACTGGAAAGCGTTGAAGAACTTATTAAACTACTGGAAGGAGCAAGGCCGGTTTTAACAAAAATCTGCCAGTAAATTAATGACAATCAGAGATTACAACAAACTAATTGAAGAGGGAGTTTCACTCAAGCAAATCGCTCAGGCTTATGGCGAAATTGCATCACTTAAGATTAGAAAGATACGGTCTGAGGTAGAAAGAAATAGGACTTTTTTCAATGAAATTTCAACAGTTTATAAGATAGTCAAACAACAAGCAGCAGCTAAAAAAATTGCTATAACTAAACCGAAAAAGACTTTGAGCGTAATCCTTACATCAAATTACCGGTTTTACGGTAATATTGATTCAGAGGTAATCCGTCATTTTATGATAAACACCGCCAAAATAATAACTGACCGGCTGGTAATCGGCAAGACAGGACAGGAATATTTAAAAGCCGTAAGATACTTCAATGCCTTTCAGGCAGTAGAATTGTCAAAAGATTTACCTACTGCACAGGACTTAAATACCTTATCTACGGCAATCAAAAATTATAATCAGGTATTGGTTTTCTATCCCCAGCTTATTACCCTGCTTACCCAAAAACCGGTTATTGCCGATATTACCGAACTGCCGGAAAAAAATATCCCCCAGGGTCAGGACAAAAAAACAGCTGATCCCTATATTATTTTTGAACCGGAGCTGGAAAAAATAGTCCAGTTTTTTGACAACCAAATCATACTTCTTCTTCTGGAACAGACCTTTTTTGAGGCAGAACTGGCAAGGACAGCTTCAAGGCTTTTGGCAATGGACCAGGCTCAAGTGGAAGCTAACAATTTTATTAAGGATCAAAAAACATCCAGGGCTCACCTCGTCAGGACCATTGAGAATGTTAAGCTTTTGGAAAATATTTCTGCTCTCAGGGTACTCAGAAAGGAACGGACAATATGAGTGATTCTAACCTGGTACAAGGCATTATACGGGCTATTAACGGTCAAATTGCAGAGGTAGAAATTGAAGGACAGAATTACCCTTCTTTGGCAGAAATCTTAATAAGCCCTGAGGATCCGGGAGTAATTTTAGAGGTATACTTCCAATCCTCAAGCATATTATTCTGTCAAATACTATCAAACCCGGACAAAATGTATCGGGGAATGAAGATTACAGGCACTGGTTCTGATTTAAAAATTCCGGTTGGCGAAACAGTGCTGGGCCGTGTCATCGACCTGTTTGGCAAACCGCAGGACAACCAGGGAAATATCACTACACCCTACAAAAGCACAATTTATTCCAAAGCTCCCCCTCTAACTACCATTAAAAGAGACTACACCATCCTGGAAAGCGGCATCAAAGCAATAGATTTTCTCGCCCCAATATTTAAAGGCGGCAAAGTAGGGTTTATCGGAGGGGCAGGCGTAGGCAAAACCATAGTACTGACAGAAGTCTTGCATAATATTACTATGAAGTATAAAAATGTTTCATCGGTTTTTGCCGGAGTCGGGGAAAGGATCAGGGAAGGCCAGGAGCTTTATTAGCAGCTGCCACGCAGGCAGAATACTTCAGGGACCGCAGCAAACAGGACGTACTTTTCTTTCTTGACAATATGTTCCGTTTTGTCCAGGCCGGCAATGAAGTATCAGTCCTTTTGGGTGTCACCCCTTCTGAGCAGGCTTATCAGGCTACCTTGCAAACAGAAATCAGCACGCTTGAAGACAGGCTGATTGCCACTGAAAACGGCTCAATCACTTCTTTTCAGAATGTTTATGTGCCGGCAGACGAACTCACAGATGCCGGAGTCTCCACCATTGTCTCGTTTTTGGATACTGCTGTAGTTTTATCAAGATCAGTTGCCCAAAAAGGTCTTTATCCTCCGATTGACCTCTTCCAGTCCTCTTCTTCCGGTATCTCAGAAAGCTTCTTAGGCACTCAGCATTTTAAAGTATTGACACAATTTCAACAGCTGCTGGACCAATATAACAATCTATCTCATATTGTAGCAATTGTAGGAGAATCAGAATTGTCTATTGAAAATAGAATCCTGTTTGAAAGAACAAAAAAGATCATCAATTACCTGACCCAACCTTTCTTTATGACTGAAAAACAAACCGGCAGAAAAGGCGTATTTGTCCCTAAAGAGATTGCTATAAAAGATATCGAGCTAATATTATCCGGCAAAGCTGATGCTATACCATCAGAAAGGTTTTTGTATATCGGGTCTTTAAAAGATGCAAAAATTGTTCTTTAAATATGGATAAAACTTTTAATGTCCGCATAGCCTCTCCCAAACAAGTTATTTATCAAGGTATTGCCCTCTCAGTCAGCTCAATTAATTCAGCCGGGAAATTTGATATTTTAGCCCAGCATGCCAACTTTATTACCATAATAGAAAACAATCCAATCACCATCCGGACAGCAGATAAAAAAACCGTTGTCTTCAATTTTCCGCTGGCAATTATCTATACTACTCTAAACGTCGTTAATATCTATACTCAGATAAATCAGATAAATCAGATCACTGACCAATCAACCAACATCTCCCGCTCACCAAAACACTGACGCTCTGTCTGCCGATACACTGATCCATTCTGTTCTTAATTTTTGATATACTTTGTTATATTCACCCCCAGTTGACAAATCTATGCAAATCTATGTAAGCTGGATTAAGGAATCTATGCAAAAGTAAATTTGATATAGATCCTGGGGTAAAGAGCGGTAAATCCCCTTTTTTTTGTAGACGGAAAGTTTTCAATAATGAAGCGAGATTTACCCGGAAAAATTTCATCAGAAAAACTCTTAAAAATCAGCGAAGCGGCCAAAAAAGTCGGCACTTCTGTCGATACCCTAAGACGCTGGGAAAAAAGCGGCAAGATTACCCCCATAAGAACCAGCGGCGGCACCAGACTTTATCCGGACTTTGTCAAAATCGGTAAAGCTGCAAAAGCTTTAGGAGTTTCAATTGATACGCTGCGGCGCTGGGAAAAAAGCGGCAAAATTAGCACCATCCGCACCCCCGGAGGAACCAGGCTATATTCGCTGGATAATTTGCAGAAGATAAATTCTCCATCTCACACAAAAACAACTCAAACTGAAGTCATTACTAAAACTACATCAGACTATATCGAAACCAATAAACCCTTTCAGCAATTCCCGCCCGCTTCCGATCTGTCTGCCGGTCTATCTGATACATCTCCGCCTGTCACAATTAATGCTACTGATGATCTGTTAAAAAAAGCCAAAGAGGTCGAAAGTCCTCTTAAAAGCTTTGAGAGCTCGCCTCATTTAAACCCCTTCCCTAACCTTTCTTCCCCCTATTATCCTCCTCCTCCATCACCTACATACCCGCCTGCCTGTCTACCGACAGGCAAGACCGGACGGGCAGGTATTAAAAAAATCTATGCAAAAATCTATGCAAAAATCTATGCATCACGCACGATTCTGGGTAAAAATGGCGTTGTTTTTTTTATGTTTACATTAATAATAACGGCCAGTTTGCTAATAGGAGTAAAGGGGTTTGGCGGCAAAATTGCCTACCGAAAACCGGTTACCAGTTCTGGGGATGTCCTGGCAATTACTTCAGCTGCCAAATATTTGGAGATAAACAGCGACACTCAAATCAACGGCTCTCTTTCCGTACGGGACAACATTAACGGTTTAATCGTTGAGGCTTCACCGTCTGCCTCAACTTTTGCCTTAACTTCAGGCACAACTGTACTGGAAGTAACAAACTCTACCATACTAAATCAAAATCTATCAACTGCTTCTGCTCCAACTTTTACAAACCTTAATCTGTCCGCAACCAGCAATCAATTGGTTTTCCAATCCGGCGGCCCTGCCGGCACCTTAACCTGGACCCCGACTGCTGCCAGAACTATCACCTTACCGGATGTTACTACCACCTTGGTTGGAACCGATAATACCCAAACTTTAACCAATAAAACACTTTCAGGGTCCAGTAATACTTTTTCCAGCATCCCCAACTCTGCTCTTTCCAACAGCAAAGTCACAGTTACTGCCGGGACAAACTTAACCGGCGGCGGAGATATCACTTTAGGATCATCAGCCACTATTACCCTGAAAGATTCAATTTCACTGTCCGGCACTTTAACCATGTCAGGTATCGCTTCCGGCTCAGGAAGCACTGTTTGTGTAAATTCCTCAAACGTATTAGTGTCTTGTGCTACCGGCAGCGCTATTTCCGGTTCAGGCACCACTAACTATGTACCAAAATTCTCAAGCTCATCTGCTATTGGCGACTCATCAATTTTTGACAACGGCAATGTCGGAATTGGCACCTCTACACCTTCTTACCCGCTCCATGTTGCCGGCAATGCAGGAATCGGTTCTTCGCTCACCGTATCTTCCCTCCTTTCAGTAGGAGGCAATTTCTTAGCCAATAGCGCCGGCACTATTACCTCAGGAACATGGAACGGGACAACTATTGGTGTAAGCTACGGAGGGACAGGCGTTACATCGCTTTCTGATTTACTTTTTACCGCTGCTGTTGGAACAGGTGCAACTGCCTCTTATTCCGGCCTGGAAGTCTCCAGTAATAAAATCGGTTTAATCCAAAGCTGCAGTTCCAACCAAATACTGAAATGGAATGAATCTACCAGTGTTTGGAACTGCGCCAGTGATATCGGAGCCAGCTCAGCAGTCATTACTATTGCAGAGAACGGAACAACCTACGCCGGAGTAGATACTCTGCAGTTTAATGCTTCAGACTTCAATGTGGCACTCAGCGTACCCTCCACCACCGGCACTATTGCCTTAGACTATACTAACTCCCAAATTGCCAGGAAAAATCAGAATGAAGCAATATCAGGTATCTGGCAGTTTTCCTCTAATATTGGCATTGGCAGAACTGCTACTAATACAGCATTGTCTGTCATAGGCAATATAGGCATTGGAGTATCTTCCACATCCTCTACTCTTTCTGTTAATGGAAGTTCAGTTTTAGGCTGGGGCACAGGAGCAATAACAGGACCAACTAATGGTTTAGCTGTATCAGGGAATGTAGGTATTGGGACTACTACTGCAAACTCAGCCCTCTCAATCTTAGGCGGGGTTACTATTGGAACTCCCTATTCCATCTATACTGCTCCTACCAATGGACTAATTATTTCCGGCAATGTAGGAATTGGCACTACTGCTACTGGTTTAGCACAACTAACTTTGGCTTCTACCAATGCTATTGCCGGAGGAGGACTTACCAGCTGCAGCAGCAATAGTACGGATAAGTTATTATACGACTCCTCAACCGGAACTTTTTCCTGCGGCACAGATGCCGGAGGAGGAGGGGCAGGCATTACAGGAACAGGAACCGGCAGTTCAACCGGCGGGCAGGTTTCCTTTTTTACAGGCTCAAGCATTGTAGCCGGCAATACCAATTACTGGTGGGATAATGCCGGCAACAAATTGGGTATTGGTACTTCTGCTCCCGGAGCAAGTCTTTCAGTTTCCGGTAATGGATTATTCGGCTCTTTTGCTGACCTTGCAGGACCAACTAATGGTTTAGCAGTTTCAGGTAATGTAGGTATTGGGACAACTACTGCAAACTCATCACTTTCTGTATCAGGTAATGCTCATATAGGTTCTTTGTATCAGGGTATTTCTGCTCCAACTAATGGGTTGTTTG
>JACPEY010000007.1 GCA_016183245.1 Candidatus Daviesbacteria bacterium | reverse complement strand
GAAGCAATTTGTAAAGACAACTCGTGAGCCAAATTTTTAAAATCATCTGTCCTTGCTACAAAATCAGTTTCGCAAAGAACTTCAACCAAAACCCCAACCTTTCCGCCATGGGAATAAACATCTACTATTCCAGCCTTTACTGCTCTTTCAGTTTTTGAAGAAGCCTTATCCAAACCCTTTTTCTTTAGCCACTCTTTGGCTTTTTCCAAATCTCCATCTGATTCTTTTAGAGCTTCTTTGCAGTCAGCAATCCCGGCACCAGTTTGTTCCCTTAATTTTTTAATATATTCTATATTCATATTATATTGTCATTGCGAGGGTCGATACTCGACCCGTGGCAATCTTCCACATCAATCAGTTTCTTTATTTGGAAGATTCTTCGCTACGCCGAGTCAGACTCGGCTACGCTCAGAATGACAGAAGGTGCTACTCTATCACCCTTTCAGCTTCCTTAACCGCTTCTTTTTCCACCATTTCTTCTGCCGCTGCTACTTCCACTTTAAGTTCCTCCGGTATCTCTTCCTCCTGCTTTTCTTCTTTTTCCACCTTTTTGTCTTTCTTTGCCGGCTTACCCTCTTCTTTTTCTACTTCTTTATCCGCAGTAGCTTCAGCGGAGGAGTTCTTGCCTTCGCCATAAGCCGAAGCTACAGCCCCTACTAAAATTTTAATAGATTTAATAGCATCATCATTGCCCGGGATTGGATAATCAATTTCTGTAGGATCTGAATTGGAATCAGCAATTGCTACAACTTTGATCTTTAACCTGTTTGCTTCCCTTATGGCAATGTTGTCTGATACTGCATCTACTACAAAAATAGCATCAGGTAAGGTTTTAAGATCCATGACTCCGGCAAAATCTCTTTGCAACTTTTGCATCTTTCTTTCCAGAAGAAGTTGTTCTTTTTTTGTATATTTTGAAAGCTCTCCTTTTGCCTTTTGTTCCAGATATTCTTTTAGCTTTTTAATATTTTTTTGTATTTCCGAAGTGTTTGTTAAAAACCCTCCCATCCAGCGTGCTGTTAAGTAAGGTGCTTGAATACTTTTACAAAGTTCTTCAATAATAGGTTGGGCCTGCTTTTTTGTGCCGACAAAAAGCAATATTTTTCCGGCCTTTCCCAGTTCATAAACAAACTCTGCTGCTTCTTTTAAGTATTTATCTGACTGGGTCAAATCAATAACGTGTACCCCTTCCCGGGCTCCGTAAATATACGGCTTCATCCTGGGATGGCCGCGTCTGACCTGATGTCCAAAATGAACACCAGCTTCCAGCAATTCTTGTAAAGTAGGTAATTTGTACATAGTCTCTTATCCTCCTCATAGCCAGTAGTATCCAGAGACCTTAAAGCTATGAGTGTGTAATGGAGTATATTTTAACAATATAGCCTGTGTAAATCAACTATTGTTTTTTCTATTAAGATTTTGATAGTATGCCCCACATGTATGCAATCAGTGCGGAAAGAAGGAGAGGTCCTTTGGGGATATTCAAAAAAAGAACACCTGCCGGTCAACTTTCAGAAGGATCATCCTACAGTTTTCAGTTAGGCGGGAATAATGTAGTAGACTTGACCTTAGATAAACATCATGTTCTTACTATAAAAACTAATCATCCGAAAGAAACAGTGGTGGTAGAATTTTCAGCTGAGCCGGTGAGAACCAGACCCGAGATAGTTGTTAGGTTAGATAACAACAATCCCGAAATTCAAACATTTAGGAGGCAGATCGCTATTGCCCTGGAAGACGATAGTAGACAAGTACTAATCCTGAAAGCTCCAAAATTTCAGCCCAGATACATGTCTACGAGAGAAGTTGCTGAAGGAGTTGTAGCCAGTCTTTTCTCTATCAAATAAACAATCCGATTGGCTTGTTGATCGCACACCATATTGTGATAACTTTACTTATTTGGTCCGATCGGTCCATTTAGCTACATTCAACTAAGTCTACATTAGTCCTATCGTTTTTAGATCTCCAGTCGATTCTTGAATCTTGACAAGTTATGATAAAATTTATCAAACACTTCTAAACTGAAGTTATTGAAAAATATGACCACAGAACTAGCACCCCAGGAAACTTGTATGGGCAGAGCACCATTAGGCAGCGAACCTATATCTACTAAAGTAGCATATTTTAAAATCGTGAATGGCGGCACACCAAACCAAACACGCATACCTATGGAATATGATCCCGGAACACGTACATCAAGGGCGATTCAACTCACAAGCCCTAAACCTCAGCAACCCCCACCGTAATTCATCTTTCTAAATCCAAAAATTTATATCTAAAGCCTTCTGATTCATACTCACCTGACTCTGAAACAACTTTTTTAAACTCTGAATAATCAGGGAAAAAGGTATCACCTTCTATTTCATTGTCAATAATAGTCAAATACAATTTATCTGTTTTTGGTAAAGCCTCTTTATAAATTTCTCCGCCGCCAATGATGAATATTTCATTGTTACCAGGAGCAGATTGAGCAATCTGAAGTGCCTCATCCAGTGAATGAGTCACAATTACACCATCTGCGCTAAAATTTTCATCCCGGGTAATCACGATATTGGTTCGGCCGGGCAAAACTTTCCCAATTGATTCAAAGGTTTTCCGGCCCATGATAATCGGATGCCCCATGGTAATACTTTTAAACCTTTTTAGCTCCTCCGGAATATACCAAGGCATACCTCCTTTTGTTCCAATTACCCTTTTTTTACCAGCAACAGCAACAATTATGGAAATCATTTTCTTTTAACTGGCCATCTTCCCTGTTTTTGGATCATACAATCCACCGGCCACAGTCAGGTCTGCTTTCAACATCGGGTATGGATCATACCCTTCTAAAAATACATGCTCCGGCCTAAAATCTTCTAAAGTCTTTGGAGAGGGGTTAATGATAACTTTTGGAAAAGGCCTGGGTTTTCTTTTAAGTTGTTCTTTGACCTGCTCTACATGATCAGCATAAATATGCACATCACCAAAAGTGTGGATAAACTCACCCGGCTCAAGCCCGGAAATTTTGGCCAAAATTATCGTTAAAAGAGCATAACTTGCAATATTAAAAGGCACACCCAAAAATAAATCAGAGCTTCTTTGATAAAGCTGCAAAGATAGTTTTCCTCCTCTGTTGCTGATTTGATACATGTTGTGACAAATCGGGAAACGGGAAGCATCCTCAAAAGTTGCCATAGTATATAGATATTCCGGATTCCAGGAGTTGACTATCAAATTTTTGGCATCCGGGTCATCTTTTAGTTCTTGTAAAACCCACTTTAGTTGATCTATCGTCCTGCCGGTTCTGGTTGGCCACTTTCTCCACATCTCTCCATAAATCCTGGGTAAATTCCCCCACTTTTTGGCGAATTTTTCATCAGTTTTTATTTTTTCAATAAACTCTTCTTTAGTTAATTTAGCAAGTTTGCCTTTTTCTGCTTTGCCAGAGTAGATCTTATAAGTGTAATCATCCCAGATGTGAACATTATTATCTACTAAATATTTAATATTGGTCTGGCCTGACATAAACCAATACAACTCATGAATAACTCCCTTCCAGTAAACTTTTTTGGTGGTTAAAAGAGGAAAGCCTTTGGATAAATCATACCGGGTTTGTTTGCCAAATAAGCTATACAAAACAATACCAGTTCCCCTGTCTACTTTTTTAACACCGTGTTCCAGGGCTTCGTTTAATAGATCCAGATATTGATACTCTTCATGTTTTGGTCTCGGCATAATTTCCTCTTATAATAGCAAAGAGCAGCGAAGTCACAAGTAGCCAAAAAATGTTGAGGATTTTGTGCAGAATATCTTAATGATTCAGAAAACGATCTTTCACAAAATTCTCACAAGTGAGCAAGTCTCTGCCGTGCGAACGATTTTTTGCACTGTGACGAGCTACTCTCTATACTTGCCTCTCTGTTTTTTTAGGACTGACCCTTCCGCCTTGATGTTGCCCCCTATATTTTACAGTCTTCCCTTTTATTTTATGAAAAATTATATTACAAATCCTGGCACCCAATTGCAGTTTAACCGGAAAAGGGCCTAAATTAGCAAGCCCCATGGTCAGTTGTCCCGAGTATCCCGGATCTGTTTTGGAATTTAACAGTAACAGACCTGACCGAAAAAGAGAAGTTCTGGTATGCACTATCGGCATTAAATCTTTGGGTGTATTTATTTCTTCAAAAGTTTGTACCAGATAATATTCTCCTGGCTTTATAACTATTTCTTTTGATGCTTCACCCTCTACAAACTCTGCTACTACTTTTGTCTCTACCCCTTTTCTTCGGCCTAAAGCAGCATCTCCATCTGCTTCAATAAAAGCGCCACCTTTTACTATCTGATGTATTGAACCAAGACGCAAATCTATTCCAACGCCCTCAGGATTTTTAAGCTCCCTTTTGCCCAACTTTTTAATTAAGCCGTGTTTTTTAATTCTTTTGTGGATTTCATTAATTCCAAGAACGCTCATTGTAATTCAAAATTCAAAATGCAAAATTCAAAAATCAAAATTACAATTTAAAATTTAAAAGTTTTGAATTTTAACCTGGACTTTTGACTTTTAACTTTTGAGTTTTGACTTTCTTTCCAGTTATATTTGACACCTCTGGCAAATCTGACCCCCCATACCTGTTATTCGGGCTGTTTTTATATGACCGCTCAACCGCTGCCCCTAATTTTTCAAAAGAAAATGCACAAATCGGAGATCCCTCATAAATAACCAATTTTTTGCCTTTTAAAAAAGTGCCGAATTCCAATACCGGATGCCCGTCCCAACCCGGGTCAAACCTGGCAGCAGTGGAATGCACTACCACCCCAAGTCTTGCCAGAGAACTTTTTCCGTGTAAGTGCCCTACAATATTATCAGGAAGCGTTAACCTTTCTTTGGTGGTAGCAATAACAAAATCATGTTCAGTTAAAATAAACGGCTGGCCTGGTTTAAGTTCCACCAGCCTCATCATAGACTCCATATCTTCTTTGGAAGCATATTTAGTATCAATGGTATTTAAACCCTGATCTGTAAAAACCCGCAGTTTATTGCCTAAATGAAAATCAATTGTCACCTCATCCACACATTCTTCCCAGTTTTCCGGCAACGGATCAATCTTAATAATGCCCTTTTTGATATGCTGCTTTATCACCCAATCCGGCAAGGTCCCCGAAATATCCATGAAAAGATCCTAATGAAATTCACTCCTTTTTTCAAGTAGGAAGATATTAAAAGTCCTACAGAGATACAATTCTTAAAAAGACAAAAAACTTTTTCTAGTTGCCATCCTGTACTATAATCTCACTCCTATGACCAATGAAGTTTTAAAATCCACCCCTTTTCAAATAGCTCAACAGGAAATACCGCCCAAATGGTATGAATCAGATAATCAAATTCGCAGATGGGCTCATAAAGCTGAACTAATCGGCTTTCTTCCGTCTTTCTTTGCTTTATGGTCTGCATTTTCTACTGGAAATTACACGCTTCCCTGGTATGCACACGCTATTTCCCTTGGATTGCTAACCATAAGTAGTATGGCTGATCTTGCTTCTACAACCATAGGGTTAAATGCAGCAAACAAAGTCTCTTCTTTAGGAATAGAGCATAATATCGGTGAGACTAATCCAAATCTATCTTCTATTGGCACTCCTAGAGATCTGCTACTTAACCCGACAACTTATTGGATACAATTATTTGGACTGGCTGAAGCAGCGACCCTTCCGGGCGTAGGCATTGTCATGACAGGAAGAAGAATACTAACTACCGCAAGGAACTTCAGGATAACCCGGAGGCTTAATCGGGCGATTAAAATAGCCCAAAGAGAAACTGACTTAAATACTAGCTGTTAAATCCCTGACAAGTCTAACGTTGCAAAGTAGTCATCAATGTTTTCTGCTCTTCTGATTTGTTTTACCAAACCATCTTCCTGCAATAATATTTCAGCTGACCTTAACTTTCCATTGTAATTAAAACCCATGGCATAACCATGAGCTCCTGTGTCATGAATTACTAAAATATCTCCAATCCCTATCTTTGGCAGCTTCCTGTCAATTGCAAATTTATCATTATTTTCACAAAGGGACCCTACTACATCATAAGTGTGGTCTGTTGGAGCATTTTCTTTGCCCAAAATTGTTTCATGATGATATGCCCCATACAAAGCCGGCCTCATCAAATTGGCCATACAAGCATCCAACCCAATATATTCTTTATAAGTATGTTTTTCATGAATTACAGTTGTAACTAAATATCCATAAGGTCCGGTTATTAGTCTTCCGCACTCCATTACTACCTTCAAAGGATCCCGACCGTTTTTAGTAATTTTTTCCTCATACAAATTCTTAATCTTCTTTGACAGCTCTTCTAAATTTACCTCTTTATCTTCAGGTTTATATGGAATTCCAATGCCTCCGCCCAGATTTATAAATTCGAATTTAATTCCAACCTCTTTTGAAATTTCCGCTACCAGGTCAAAAAGCATTAAGGCAGTTTCTGCTAAAGCATCTATATTTAATTCATTGGAAACCACCATTGTATGAAGACCAAATCTTTTTACTCCTTTATTTTTCATAGTTTTATAACCTTCAAATAGTTGCTTGCGGGTCATTCCGTATTTGGCCTCTG
>JACPEY010000036.1 GCA_016183245.1 Candidatus Daviesbacteria bacterium | reverse complement strand
TGATGACAGGGTGGATGTTTCAGCCGGAGCCAAGTTTGCAGATGCTGATTTAATTGGTATTCCATACAGAGTAGTTATCTCCAAGAGGACTGGCGAACAGCTGGAAATAAAGAAAAGAAGCGAAAAAGAGACAAAATTTGTGTCTTTTAAACAGCTAGTTGATATAGTTTGTTCTTAAAGTGTACGATCGTACAAGTTATTGTTGTAGTTTAATTGAAATTTGACAATTAGCTTATTAACTGATTTAATGTTTTTATATGAAAGAACGAATAAAGAGTGATGGTTCACTACATATAGTGGTATCTAATGAGTGGTCAATAGATAGTAATAATGCTCCTTTTCAGGCCCCAGCTTTTAGTAGGGATTTAAGTAATTGGAAGCAGGGATCTTGTTTATTAAGATTTGGTCAGATAGGTGCAGGAGCTGGTATAGCTGGAGTTTTTCTTGTCAAACTGCTTGGTTAGGTAATTCAGAAACCTTCTCATTGATTTTAAAGCCAGTTTCTGCTACATTACCATTCATAAATGATTACCAAAGATATTGTTAAACTTCCAAAAAGTATTGTTGAAGTCACAGTTACCGTGCCTTGGGCTGATATGGTTCAGATGTGGGATGCTACTTTGCAAAAGATGGCTCAAGAGGTGGAACTGCCGGGTTTCAGAAAAGGGCAGGCTCCTATCAATATGGCAGAACAGAATCTCGGGATTAAGCTGCAGGATGAAGTTCTAAAAGGAGCAATGCCTAATTTTTTAATAGAGGCTTTGAAAGGGACTGATGTTGTGCCGATTGATTATCCAAAATATGACCTTATTTCTTTTAATAAAGGCCAACAATTACAATTTAAAGCAACTATTACCAACAGGCCGGCAGTGGCAGTTGGAAACTACAAAGTAATCAAGGTTACCAAACCTGCTCCAAAGCAGATAACAGAAGAGGAAGTACAAAAGGTTATTGATGATCTGTATAAAAGATGGCAGGCTAAAAATCCTATCAAGCAAGATTCTGGAGTGACTGGTGCTCCCCAGAATGACAAAGGAGCAGCACAAGCTGGTTCGATTAGTTTTCAGGGTGGCGGACAGATTGCTTCGTCGGGTCGAAGTATCGACCCTCCTCGCAATGACATTTCTACTAATGGTCAGGCCGAGGGGCCAGATGATGCTTTTGCCAGAGCTATGGGAGCTTTGAGTTTGACTGACCTGAAGGCAAAAATCCGCAAAGATTTAGAGGCTAATGTTTCTTACAATAATGAGCTGGATTTTGAAGAGGCAATCCTGCAAGAGGTAGAAAAGATTACAACTGTGGAGTTGCCGGAAATCTTAATTCAGGACGAACTTAATAGGATGCTGGTATCTTTACAAAGAAGGGTTGCTGATATGGGACTTTTGCTTGAAGATTATTTAAAGAGCCAGGGTAAAACTTTGGATGCTTTAAAAAGTGAATGGAGAATACAGGCTGAAAAAAATGTCAGAATGGAGTTAGGACTTGCTGATATTGCCAGACAGGAAAATGTAACTATTTCTGATGCAGAATTACAGGCAGAAGTGGATAAAATCCAGGATGCTAAAGTAAAGGCCCAATTTGAAGCACAAGAACCAAAGCTGCATCTAAGGCATGCTTTGAGGCAAACCCGAACACTTGATCTTCTTAAGAAATTGGTTGGCGGGTAGGAATAAAATTTCTAATTTCTAATTTCTAATTTTTAATCAATGACGTAATGTTTAAATGTCCAAATTAGTCATTAGACATTATTTAGAAATTAGGTCAATTAGCAATTAGGTTAATTTATCTATGGACAATTGTATATTCTGTAAAATCATTAGGAAAGAAATACCAAAAAAATTTGAATATGAATCTGAAACTTTAGTAGCTTTTTTTGATATCAATCCATCTGCAGATATTCATCTTTTAATTGTTCCAAAAACACACATCGGGGGTGTTGGAGATATTACAAGCGAGCATAGTGTTTTGCTTATTGAGATTTATCAGGTCATTAATAAATTAGTTGCTGAGAATAATCTGGAGGATGATCTTTATAGAGTGGTGGTTAATGGGGGCAAAGCACAACATGTACCGCATTTGCACTTCCACTTACTAGGCGGCAGGTGGAAAAAAATGGTATAATTCCTGTTAAGGAGGTGTTTTTAAATTGTCAGTTATAGTCAGAGCTAATCCGGGTGATTCAACAGATGCAGTCATTCGAAAATTTCAAAAAAGAGTAGTAGCTGAAGGTTTGGTGCAGGAAATGAGGGATCGGTCCGTATACAAAAAACCTTCACAAAAACGTCAGGAATATTTGGCTGAAAAACGCAGAAAAATTATGCGGGCAAGAAGATACAGCAGATAATATGTTTGTAGATCAGATCCAGGAAGATTTAAAAGCCGCTCAACTTGCAAAAGATGAGATTAAAGTTTCTACCCTGAGACTGCTTTTATCTGAAATTAAAAATAAAGAGATTGCCCTTCGACAAAGCTCAGGGCAGGCTAGTCTGTCTGATAGTGATGTGATTAGTGTTATTCAGCGCGAAGCAAAGAAAAGAAAAGAAGCTGCAGAGGGTTTTAGGGTTGGAGGAAGGGAAGAGTCAGCAGTCAAAGAGGAAGCTGAACTTAAGATTTTGGAGAGTTACCTGCCAGCACAGCTTTCAAATGAGGAGTTGACTAAAATAGTGGAAGAAGCTATAAAAGAATCCGGTGCTGTTTCTTTGGCGGATATGGGTAAAGTGATGGGAGCGGTTATGGGTAAGACTGGAGGCCGGGCTGATGGTGGGACAGTAAGTAATTTAGTTAAGGATAGGTAAAATTGCTAAATTGAGATTTGAATGAAAATTGTAAATTGGTACTTGAAAATTTATTTATGGTTAACATCATTGTAAATTCTGATCCCAGATATAATATTAATAAGGATAATATCAAAGCTACGGTTTTGGAGATGTTTCGAAGGCTTCATATTTCCGGCAAAATTGAGCTGGGAATTAATATTGTGGGTGATCGGAAAATGCATGAGCTGAATCGTAAGTATAGAGGATTGGATACAACAACGAATATTTTGTCTTTTGCCTTAGAAGATACAAACCCTGCAAGTTTGCAACATATCCCAAAAATAGGTTTTGTGGCCTCGCCTGATAAATGGTTACGTTTGGGGGATATTGTTATTTCATATCCTCAGGTTTTGGAGGATGCAGCGCTTGATGGAATATCAGTTGATGAAGAAGTTAAAAATTTGGTGAGCCATGGTTTAAATCATTTATTAGGGGTTCATCACAGTTAATGGCTGACCATTCTGCTTATTATTTAAAGTACCGTCCGCAAACCCTTTCAGAACTCATAGGTCAAGAATCCGTAAAAAAAACGCTTTTGTCGTCTTTTCAAGATAACAGATTATCTCATGCTTATCTTTTTGTCGGTCCCCGCGGAACCGGTAAAACATCAACTGCCAGAATATTGGCAAAGATGGTAAATTGTGAGAAACAAGATGGTGTCATTCTGGGGACGACCCTGAGCGAACGTAGTGAGTCGAAGGGGAGGACTCCAGAATCCACTAAGGCAGATTCTGGTCTCGCTACGCTCGCCAGAATGACAATGGATTTACCGTGCAATAAGTGTCCTACCTGCATTTCTATTACTGATGGATCTAATTTGGATCTGATTGAAATCGATGCGGCTTCCAATCGCGGCATAGAGGATATAAGATCTTTGCGCGACAAAATTAAATTATCTCCCAGCAGCGCCAGGAAAAAAGTCTACATTATTGATGAAGTTCATATGTTAACTACTGAGGCTTTCAATGCATTGCTCAAAACTTTGGAAGAACCACCCAAACATGCTTTATTTATTTTAGCAACAACAGAAGGTAATAAAGTGCCTCAAACAATTTTATCCCGGGTGCAGAAACTGGATTTTAAATTAGCAGCACCGGAGGAACTTTTAGAAGCCTTAATGAAAATTGTAAAGGAAGAAAAGATTGATATTGATGAAGGAGCTTTAAAAACTTTAACTAAAAAGTCAGACGGATCTTTTAGGGATGCGGTGAAACTGCTGGATCAGGTTTCAACGGGAGAGAAAATTACCGCTGAGTTTATAGATAAAAGCCTTAAGTCTTCTGATTTTGAGAACGTTCTGGATTTAATACAAAGTATAAAAGATAAAAATGCTTCAGCCGGATTGTTAAATATCTCAAAGCAAGTAGAAAGTGGAACAGATATTAAAGACTTAATGTTGTCTTTACTGGATATTTTCAGGAGCTTGGTATTTATAAAAAACGGCCTGGGAGAACAATTAGTGAAAGGTAATTTTACTGAAGATAAATATCAAGCTCTTGTGGCAGTTTCTGAAAATTTTAGTACTATTGAATTAGTAGAAAATTTAGATATTTTGCAAAAAAGTTTTGAGAAAATGAAATTTACTTCTATTCCTTCGCTGCCTTTGGAATTGGCAGTGGTGGAAATATGTGAGGAAAATTCAAAATTCCCCGGCCTCGCTCCGCGAAGCGGGGCGGGCAAAATGCAAAATTCAAAATTGGAAGATATTCAAAAAGACTCAAAAGTGGGAGTATCAGAGGGTCAGATAGAAGGAGGGTCGGAAAATTCTAATATTCTGACAATTCGATCTGCTGATATTCCGAGTCATTCCGAATTTTCTGAAAATGAGAAACCTCCCGTTACTATAGATTCTTCATCTTCTGATATTTTAAAGCTTAAAGAAAAATGGACTTTTGTTTTGGAAACTATCCGGCCTTATAATTTTTCACTGGAAGCCTTACTCCGGTCTATTAAGATTGCGGAATGTACTGAAAGCTCGGTTATCATGGAAGTGCCGTATGCTTTTCATCAGAGAATTTTAGAGGCCCCAAAAAACAGAGATCTTCTGGAAGGGATTTTATCTGATATTTTGGGAAGGAGCATACGGGTGTCTACTGTCTTGGGTAATCGTCCTCAAAGGCGTGAAGATGTTGCCAATATTGAAGTGGCACAGGATGATGAAATAATAAGGGCTGCTGCAGAAATTTTCAGTTCGGATACAGTAAATTAATTGCTAGACTCTTGACTCTAGAGACTAGAGTCTGTACATTACATCCATGACATCAAAGGTTTTTAAATTAATTGCGAAAGAAGCTCATCGGCAGAAATATGGATTGGAAATGATCCCTTCTGAAAATTATGTTTCAGAAAATGTCTTAAAGGCATTAGGTTCGATACTTACCAATAAATATTCAGAAGGTTTTCCTGGAAGACGTTATTATGGCGGCAATGAAGTAATTGATAAGATTGAAAATTATGCTCAAGATTTGGCAAAAGAATTATTTAAGGTTCCTATTGCATTGGTCCAGTCCTATTCCGGTTCTCCGGCAAATCAGGCAATAACTATGGCGGTTTGCAAACCTGGGGATGTGGTGATGGGGCTGACTCTATCTTCCGGCGGACACTTAACTCATGGTGCTAAGTTAAATTTTTCCAGCATTTTTTATAAAGCGGTCAATTACAGCGTTGGTGATGACTGGAAAATAAATTTTGAAGAACTGGAGACTTTGGCCAAAAAACATAAGCCAAAAATGATCTGGGTGGGAACAACAGCTTACCCTTTTAAATTGGATTATAAAAAGTTTCGCAAAATTGCAGATGAAGTGGATGCAACTTTGGTGGCAGATATCTCACACATTACCGGTTTAATTATTGGTGGGGTGCATACATCTCCTGTGCCATATGCAGATATAATTATGACTACAACGCATAAAACTTTAAGGGGTCCGAGAGGAGCAATGATTTTGGTGACCGAAAGAGGACTAGAAAGAGATCCGGAAATAAAAGGAAAAATTGAAAGAGCGATAATCCCCGGTATTCAGGGTGGGCCTCATAATCATCAGACAGCAGCTATTGCAGTTAGTTTGGAAGAGGCATTAAAACCAAGTTTCAAAAAATATGCTATACAGGTTGTCAATAATGCCGCTGTGTTGGCAAAGGAGTTAGGGACGGTTTCTGAAACTCATCTAATACTTCTTAGTTTAACTTCGTATGGGTACGGAATGGGTTATCAGGCCCAATATGCTTTGGAAGAAGCCGGGATTACAGTTAATAAAAATACAATTCCGGGTGAACCTGCTTCACCCTTTTATCCTTCGGGTATTCGCCTCGGAACACCGGCATTAACGACTAGAGGTATGAAAGAAAAAGACATGATCAAGATTGCCAGATGGATCAAAAGAGTTTTGGAAGAGATACGAGGTTTGGATTTACCAAAAGAGCAGGAGCAAAGAAAAGATTTTTTAAATGAAGCAAAAGCAAGATTAAACAAAAATAAAAATCTAAAACAGATAAGAAAAGAGATAGAAGATTTTGCTGGAAAATTCCCGGTGCCGGGGGTTGATTAGATTTATGAAAGTTTCAGGTAAAGATGTTGCAGAGGCAATCTTAAAAAAACTCCAAAAAAAAGTTGAAAAATTAAAAGTTACTCCAACTCTGGCCATAATTTTAGCCGGTGAAGATCCTGCCTCCCGTATGTATGTGGAATTTAAAATAAAAGCTGCTAAAAAAATCGGTGTCAGGATAAAATTTTACAAATTTTTGGAAAATCAACTGGAAGATACTTTAAAAACTATTGAAAAATTAAATGCAGACAAAACAATTCACGGCATAATTGTCCAATACCCTATTTATAAAAGCTGGAATTTTGATGATGTGTTTTCAAGGGTAGCCCCCCAAAAAGATGTAGATGGTTTTGCAAAAGATTCTCCCTTTAATGGTGCAACAGCAATCGGAGTATGGGAAATGCTGACTGCTTTTTCTTTTCTTGAAGGCTTTAAAAGTACGAAAGAATTTTTAAAAGATAAAAAGATTATTGTTTTAGGAAGAGGCAAAACAGCCGGAGGTCCGATTATAAAACTTTTGGGAAGTTACGGGCTTGATATAACTGTCGTATCAAGAGATACAAAAAATCCTCAAAAGGTGATAAAAAGTGCAGATGTAGTAATTTCTGCAACCGGGGTGAAAAATATTATCAATAAAACTAATTTAAAAAAAGGCTCTTATGTAATTGGTGTAGGAGTGGGGAAAGAAGAGGTTGAAGGAAAGCAAAAAGTTTACGGTGATATAAACGAAGAAGATGTTGCAAAAATTGCCAAACTGTATTGCCCGACAATTGGCGGAATAGGGCCTTTGACAATTGTAAGCTTGCTGGAAAATACAATAGAAGCTGCTATTATGTCATCCTGACCCGCCTCTCAGCCGGAGGCAGTGAGGGCGGGGAAGGATCTCTGACGAATGTCAGAACTTCTCAAATAAGTCTTCGACCCTGAGACTCAGACCCGAAGGGTTGAGAGATTCCTCGCTTTGCTCGGAATGACAAATTGTGTATAATACTCGCATATGGGTTTAATGGATGGGTTAAAACAACTTGGTGATCTTAAGAAAATGCGCGATCAGGCCATGGAAGTTCAAAAAAGACTGGCAGGGATTAAGATTACCATTGAACACAAAGGTGTGACAGTGGTTATGACTGCAGATCAAAAAATGCAGTCAATTTCCGGAGATATGGATCCGCAAAAAGTGACCGAAGCAGTAAATGAAGCATTAAAACAATCCCAAAAAGTAGCAGCTGAGGAAATGAAGGGACTGATGGGTGGCATGGGTATTCCCGGAATGTAATGAGTAGAGAAAACATTCGTAATTCCCCTTTAGTGTTACAGCACAAGGATTTGATGTATTCAGGATTGCCAATATGACTGCAGGGGCTTTAAGTAATTGGGGAAGAATCGAGGCGGTATATGAAAGAGGTGGTAAAACAGCAAGACTTTATCGATGTCCTCAAGGAGTGCAGTGTGGTTTAGATAATGTCGGTCATATTTTAACTATTACTGAGATCGGCCGTGGAGATACTTTTAATATAACAAGCCCCACAGCGAATTCTGTATTATGCGAGAAGCTGGTAAACAATCTCACAGTTGAAGGATTGACTGTCTCTTTTTCAAATAGATAACTTTCTCGCTTTGATATCTCTTAAGTGATAAAATTTACAATTATGGCCAGGATTCCCAAATCAGTACAAAATTTAATTGAGGCCTTTGAAAGGCTGCCTGGTATCGGGCCGAAAACTGCCCAGCGTTTAACCTATTATCTTTTACATGCACCAATTGAAGAAGCAAGAGCTTTGGCTGAGGCAGCAGTTGGGATGAAAGAGAAAACAAAAGTCTGCTCAATCTGTTTTAATATCGGGGAAGAAGACCTTTGTCAAATTTGTTCTGATTCCAACCGCGACCAGACAATTATCACGGTTGTAGAAAATCCTCTGGATGTTTTGGCTTTGGAAAAAGCAAATTTTAAAGGGCTCTATCATGTATTGCACGGTGTTATTTCACCTTTGGAAAATATCGGCCCTTCAGAAATTCACATCAAAGAACTTCTGCCAAGATTAAAAGATGGCAAAGTTAAAGAAATCATTCTGGCAACCAATCCAACAATGGAAGGTGAAGCAACTGCCATGTATATCCAAAGGTTAATTTCTCCTTTGGGGGTTAAAGTTACCAGAATTGCCAGGGGGTTACCGGTTGGGTCTGATTTAGAATATGCTGATGAGACAACATTAAGCAGAGCATTGGAAGGCAGAAAAGAATATTGATGTTATACTTAAATTATGGCTAATTCAGGAAATGTTATTGGACAATTTAGCGAGGAGGTAGTTGAGACAGCAGGAGAGGTTGTTAAAGATGTTAAAGATGCGATAGGAGAGATGATAGAACAGGGTGCTCAATCTGCAGTTGCGCCTCAACTTACCCCTCAGCAAATTCAACAAAAACAGCAGGAAGATCAAAAAAAGGAAATGCAGAGACAAAGGCAAATTGCCTATACTAGAAAATGGCTTAAGGATGCAGAGACGGCACAACAAAAAGTTAGAATGGAAAACAAGCAAAAAGAACAACAAAGATTGCAAGTTCAGCAACAAGAGGTTCAAGAAAAGAAAGTTGCAGAAATTCAAAAGAAGCAGACATCTAAAAAACCCGGTGGTACTGTCCAGGATGCAATTTTAAGATCACAAGCTGAATATAAACCCGGGAAAGGAGTTGGAGGGTAGAAACAATTTTAAATTTTAAATTTAAAATTTTAAATTATGCTAAGGCTTTATAATACCTTATCTAAAAAAATTGAGCAGTTTATACCACTTAACCCACCTCGCGTGGGAATGTATTCCTGCGGACCGACTGTTTATGACTATACACATATTGGCCACTTAAGAAAATATACAGGAGATGACCTTTTGAGAAGAATTTTGGAAGCAAATAATTATGAGGTAAAGCTAGTTATGAATATTACAGATGTAGGGCATCTGGTTTCTGACGAAGATAGCGGCGAGGATAAAATGGAAAAAGGGGCCCGGGAAACGGGGCGGACTGTTTGGGAGGTTGCCAAGTTTTATGAAGATTATTTTTGGAAATCTGTTGACGGGGTAAATATTAAAAGGCCAAACATAGTAGCCAAAGCTACAGATCATATTGAAGAGCAGATAAAATTAATTCACAAACTGGAAAAAAATGGGTTTATTTATCAGACAGATCAGGCAATTTATTTTGATATTTCCAAATTCCCAGATTACACAAAATTATCAGGGCAAAAGTTAGAAGAAAAAGAAACTGGTGTAAGGGAAGATGTAGTGGTGGATAAACAAAAGAAAAATCCATATGACTTTGCTCTCTGGTTTTTTACTGTCGGCCATTTTACAGGTCATACAATGAGATGGTCTTCCCCCTGGGGAGAAGGGTTCCCGGGCTGGCATATTGAGTGTTCTGCCATGAGTATGGAATATTTGGGGGACTGTTTGGATATTCATACGGGGGGTATAGACCATATCCCTGTCCATCACACCAACGAAATTGCTCAATCAGAAGCAGCAACTGGAAAGCCTTTTGTAAAGTATTGGGTTCATCATAATTTTTTGATAGTTGACGGAGAAAAAATGTCCAAATCAAAAAAGAATTTTTATAGAATTGATGAAATTTTGCAAAAAGGTTTCGACCCGTTGGCTTTGAGGTATTTGTTTTTAACAGCCCATTACCGGGATAGATTAAATTTTACCTGGGAATCTTTGCAGGCAGCCCAGAATGCTTTAAATAATTTAAGGGAAACAATCAGAGATTGGTCAGCTGTCATTCTGGGGAGCGAGGAACGAGCGACTCCAGAATCCCTGGATTCCACAGATTCTGGACTCACTTCGTTCGCCAGAATGACAGAAAATTATTACCAAAAATTTATGGATGCTGTAAATAACGATTTAAATACACCTCAAGCTTTGGCAGTTTTGTGGGATATGGTCAAATCAGAAAATCCTTCCGCTGCTAAATCTAAAAGCATTTTAGAAATGGATAAAATCCTGGGACTTAAGTTAGATGAATATTTAGGTAGACCCATTGAAGTTCCGAAAGAAGTTCAAAAATTGATAAACAAAAGGGAACAGGCCAGAAAGTCAGGAAATTTTGAAGAATCAGATAAACTTCGCCATGAAATCAAAAAGTTAGGTTTTGAAGTAAAAGATACCCCATCCGGCACTAAGGTTAATGGTTAGAGTATGCTCTCTCTTAATAATTTATGGTAAACTAGGTTTTTAATGGAAATAGATGTAATTACAATTGACGGGCCAACTTCCTCAGGCAAAAACAGCGTCGGCTTTTTGCTGGCTCAAAAGTTGGGTTATCAATATATTGATTCCGGTTCTATTTACCGGGCCGGTTCTATATTAGTTTTACGAAAAAAAATTTCTTCTGATAATACTGAGGAAGTTACAGAAGTTTTTAGAAATCTTCGATTGAAAACCAGAACTCACGATCACGAGGTAAGATTTTTAGTTGATGGTGAGGACATAACAGACTTTCTTCACAATACAGAAGTAACTCAGCTTGTACCGGTCATTGCTGCTATTGCCGAAGTACGGGAAGCAGTTAAAGTTATTCAATATAAACTAGTAAGCTCCAAAAATACTGTCATGACTGGGAGGGATATTGGTTCGGAAATTTTCCCCAATGTAAAACATAAGTTTTTTTTAACTGCTGATGTAGAAGTAAGGGCAAAGAGGAGATTTGAACAACTGGTTGTCAAAGACCCGAATGTAAAATATGAGGTGGTTTTAGAGAATATGAAAGACCGTGACAAGCAAGACGAGACGAGAGAAATCTCACCGCTTAGAATTCCTGAAGGTGCTATTGTAATTGATAATTCAAATTTAACTGTTGAGCAAACAGTAGAGGAGATGTTAAAAAGTATACAACCAAATGTCATTCTGAGCGATTAGCGAAGAATCTTCCATGGTTGTAAAAGATTGCTTCGCCACTTTGTGGTCTCGCAATGACGGGAAGGATTTATGCATAAAATTAAAACATTAAAAAATGGTCTGACTTTAATAACAATAGACCTGCCGCATCTTGATTCGGTAACTACTTTAGTGGCTGTTGGTGCCGGTTCAAGATATGAAACAAAAAAGATTAATGTTATTTCTCATTTTTTGGAACATATGTTTTTTAAAGGGTCGGTAAAATTCCCAAGCGCGGAAAAAATTGCGACTATAGTTGATAGTATTGGGGCGGTTAATAATGCTGCGACAGACAAAGAAGTTACATATTATTGGATTAAGTCAGCTGCCAAACATATCAGCCTGTCTTCAGATTTATTATCCTCTATGATTAAAGAATCCCTTTTGGCTGAAGAAGAAATTGAAAGGGAAAAAGGGGTTATTGTGGAGGAACTCAGGATGTATAGGGATAACCCGACCAGATATGTCTGGGAGTTATATGAAAGACTTCAATTTGGAAACCAGCCTTTGGGTTGGGATATTGGTGGTGATGAAAAAACAGTTACTTCTATTACCCGGCAGGAGATGGTTTTTTACGTGGATAGTCTTTATTCTCCCAAAAATATGGCACTTTTGTATGTTGGTAAATTACCTGAAGGAATAGAAAAAATTGCTGATGAGTATTTTACAGATTTACCCCAACGGTCAAAATATTCCTTTAAACCATATGAGAAAAAGAAGCAGACAAAATTTAGAGTGAATGTTTTTCATAAAGCTACTGACCAGGCAAACCTTGTTTTAGGGACAGAAGGCTTTGACCGTCATGACAATAAGCGTTATATTGCCAAGGTTTTGGCAAGTATTCTGGGTGAGAGTATGTCTTCCAGATTATTCATTCAAGTCCGTGAGCGGAGAGGTTTGGCTTATCACGTCAGCGCCCATCACTCAAGTTATCAGGATACAGGTTCGTTTACGGTTTATGCAGGTTTGAAGCTGGAAAAAATTTATGAAGGATTGGAAGTGATTTTAGCTGAATTGCAAATTCTGACTTCTGAAAAGGTAACAGAAGATGAGCTTAAAAAAGCCAAAGAAATGACCAGGGGAAGGATTGCCCTGCAGTCTGAGTCAACAAATTTCTTAGCAGAATATTTTGGCACGAATTTTGTTTTAGACAGGAAAATAGAGACTTTTGAAGAAGTTTTACAAAAGATTGATAAAGTGACCCGCGAGGATGTGCAAAACCTGGCACAGGAGTTATTTATTAAAAGTAAGTATAACCTGCAAATTATCGGGCCTTTTAAAAATACTGAAAAGTTTGAAGAGATATTAAAATAGATAAATTATGAATATCTTTGATTCTGCTTTGTTGCGGCTGAAAAAGGCGGCAAAATACTATCATTTGCCAGACTGGTTTATCAAACAACTTTCCACTCCAGAAAGGACAATAGAATTCAATTTCCTGTTAAAGAGAGATTCAGGCAAGATAGAAATGAGAAGAGGTTACAGGGTTCAATATAACAATTTATTGGGCCCATACAAAGGGGGTTTACGGTATCACCCAAAAGTAGATATGGATGAAGTAAAATCCCTGGCTTTTTGGATGATGATAAAAAATGCAGTCGCGGATATTCCTTTTGGAGGGGGTAAAGGTAAAGGCGGCATAGAAGTTGACCCGAGAAGCTTATCGGAGAAGGAACTGGAAAGATTAACCCGGCAATTTACTAAAGAATTAGCACCTAATATTGGTCCTTTTATGGATGTGCCGGCACCGGATGTAAATACTAATGCCAAAATTATGGATTGGATTGTGGATGAATACGTAAGAGAGATCAAAGATCAAAAATCAAAGATCAAAAAGAATGAATTAAAAGCGGTAGTGACGGGGAAGTCTGTAAAAAATGGAGGGTCAAAGGGCCGCGAAGAAGCAACGGGTTTGGGGGGATTTTTTGTTTTGGAAGAGCTGATTAAAAAGTTAAAATTCAAAAAGCCTTTAACTGTGGCAATACAGGGATTTGGGAATGTCGGGTCAAATATTGCTTCCATACTTTACAAAAATGGTTTTAAAGTTGTGGCAGTATCTGATGTTCATGGGGCAATTTATGATAAAAGCGACAAAGGTTTTAATATAGATTTAGTCAGAAAATGCAAGGAGGAAAAAGGGTTTTTGTCAGGTTGTTATTGTATTGGTTCTGTTTGTGATCTGGCAAAAAAATACAATGATGGACTTATTTCCAATGAAGAGCTTTTGGAACTCCCGGTTGATATTTTAATTCCTGCAGCCTTGGAAAATGTTGTAACTGATAAAAATGCCAAAAAAATAAGGGCAAAGATAGTCTTTGAGATGGCTAATGGTCCGACTACGGCTGAGGCAGATGAGATTTTAAACAAAAAAGGGATTATGGTGCTTCCTGATGTTTTGTGTAACAGCGGCGGGGTAATTGTTTCATATTTTGAATGGTTGCAAAATATCAAAGGTCAGAAATGGAGTTTGGCAAAGGTAAATAAAAGTTTGCAAAAGAAAATGAAAGAATCTTTTGAGGAAATTTGGAAGATACACAAAGAGAAAAAAGTGAATTTTCGTACAGCGGCCTATATTTTGGCGCTGCAGAGATTAGCGCATAAAGCTGGCCTCTAGAAATTTCTTAATTTTTAAGGATATAAAAATAGCCAAAACTGCTGTTGTAAATCCTCCCAGTACATCCAGCGGGTAATGCACACCAACAAATATTCTGGATAATCCGATCCACAGCATGATAAATAACAAAAATGGTGTCCATTTTGATTTAAAATATGTATAGGAAAAAGCAATAACTGCAGAAATTGTGGCATGTCTTGAAGGGAATGAGGCGTTTGCGTCTTCAGGTACAATGGGGGTGAAATTAAAGGTAACAAACGGCCTTGGTTCAAATAAAAACAGATGAATGATTTTAATGATTATAATTGCAACCGGTAATCCCACGATAATAAGTAAAAAAGCTTTTCTATCCCTAGTTTCTCCTTTCAGAGCTAAAAACAATACACCAAGAAGCATCAGATAGATTAAGGAGGTAGAGGCAAAGATCATTAATTGGTCAAGTATCCAGGATTTGCCATGTAAATTAAATATCTGGAAGAAAAGATCAACGTTATCCATTATTTAACAATATAGGGAAGAAAAATTATTATCCCCAAAATTGCAGATGTTATGGCAGCAATTAAAACTGCCCCGGCTGAAATATCTTTGGCCAGTTTTGCTCCGGGGTGTTCCTTATCTGTGAAAGCATCTACTATTGCTTCAATTGCAGTGTTGGTTAGCTCCAAAGAAATGACAAATCCTATCAAAAAAATAATGGTTAGCCAATCATCCCGGGAAATATTTAAAATGAGTGAAGTAATAATTACGAGAAGTCCTGCAAGAAAATGGAATTTCAA
>JACPEY010000034.1 GCA_016183245.1 Candidatus Daviesbacteria bacterium | reverse complement strand
CCTGCTAAATCGAAAGATGATGTATAGGGGCTGACACCTGCCCAGTGCCAGTAATTTACTGTCTCTTCTGACTCCTTGCCGTAAGGCTTGGACGAGGTCGGGGCCTAAGATCTGGTGAACGGCAGCAGTAACTATAACTGTAGATCATAGTGCAGTTAAAAAACTTGGCTATATGCTGGAATATCCGGGAATGTGACGGTACCATGTTACAATAAATGTATATGGTGACAATCCGATCACTGCGGACAATCAGCAGGAAAGCTAAACTTTTTATTGTCTTGCTAATACTAATATTAGTAGGAGTAATGGTTAAAAATGGTTGGCCACAATATTGTAAATTGACAACTAAAGTTGATACAAAACCTATGTGTTATCTTCAACAAGTGAATTGTCCTAATGCAGAGGAATCACTTAAAAGAGGCTTAATAGGTCATTGTGTTCAAGGTTGGCCAGTTTATCAACTATGGTGGCAGCAACTAAAGATAAATTACCCTTTTCTAGTAAGATAATTGAGTTTAAATCCTCAGAGACTATACGCCAAGTGGTGTACCAGACGGTACGCCAATGATATAGTCCGATCTCTATGGCGATATAGAGGATCTTTATCAAAAAATGATAAAGTGATAACGTAATGTCTATGGTAGCGAAGTTCCTCGTGCTATAGGGTATTTTATACCCTTACAGACAGGGGACAATCCGCCGTAAGGCGGATTTGCAAACTTGGCTATATGCTGGAATAACTGAGTATCCGGTACTAGTTGACTTTGGGTTTAATTTGGGTAATACTAAATTAATGCCTATTTCAACTAAAAATGTATCCGGTGCAGTCAATCAGCAGGAAACGTCGCTAGTTTCTAAGTTCTTCTATTACACTGGTTTCTGTGTTGGAGAATTAAGTTGCTCGGTAATTCGGGCAAACGATAAGAGAGGCAGAGGTTTTTACTTTATGCCTGATATCACAATTTCCAATGCAGATTTAAATCTTCTGAAAGAGATTAATCAGATAGTGAGTCCTAATTTGGGCAATATCAGTCCTATTAAAGGCGGATATAATCTTAAATTTAGAGGCAAAAGAAAAGCTGAAAAAGTTTTTCAATTTTTTCAAAGCTATCCGGTTATAACTGGAGATTTAGCCAGAAGAAAGCTTGAACTTCTAAAAAATATTCTGCCAGCAATTGGCGGAAATTCAAAAGTTCCAGATAGAGAAAAAGTAATAGAAAAATGTCGTGAAGAATTAAAAGATCTGAAGCTTAATGGTCTTGCCGAAGAAATCGAAGATATTAGTAATTTTACTGATGATCAGAAGGGTTTCTTCTTAGCAGGAATTGTTGACGCTGAAGGGTCATGTGGCTTTAAAAAATCAGGTTTGAGATTACAACCATTTTTCGCAGTAGCAATGAAAGATCGAAAAATCATTGAATTGATTAAGGACTTTCTAAATTGCGGAAACATTCATGTTAGAACGAATGATGGTTTGTATCATTGGGAAACCAATAAGATTTCTGATATACGTAAAGTTACTGAAATTTTTATGACAAGATATCCTTGCAAACTAACAAAGATGAAGGATAGAATGAAGAATCTAAGACGAACCCTCAACGACTATACGCCAAGACCCCGCAAAGGTGGGGAAATGATATAGTCTGAACCTTACACCCGCACGAAAGGTTGAACGACTTAGCGACTGTCTTGAGGATAGACCCGGCGAAATTGCAATGGCTGTGAAGATGCGGCCTTCCCATACTTGGACAAAAAGACCCCGTGGAGCTTTACTGTAGCTTGACCCTGATTTGTTGGTTTAATTGTGTAGCGTAGGAGGGACCCGCCTCTCAGCCCGTAAGGGCAGTGAGGGCGGGGACAATGAAACACCTCTCTTTTGAAACAACAGGTCTCACCTTAACCCTTATAAAAACAGGGCTAGGGACAAGGTCTGGCGGGCAGTTTAACTGGGGCGGTTCGCTCCAAAAAAGTAACGGAGCGGTACTAAGGTACACTTAGCGCGTAAGGAAATCGCGCATAAAGCGTAAAGGTATAAAGTGTGCTTAACTGCAAGACAAACAAGTCAAGCAGATACGAAAGTAGGTCTTAGTGATCCTTTGGTGGCTCGTGGGAGCGCCAAAGATTATCGGATAAAAGTTACCCCGGGGATAACAGGCTAGTCTTGCCCTACAGTCCACAAGGACGGCAAGGTTCGGCACCTCAACACATCGGGGTGTGGCAGAAGTAATTCTGTAGAACTGTTATTTACTTGGAAAACAAGTCTTTTTGTAAATTAAAACTAGCTAAAATCGGTGAAGTCCTGAGAGTAATCAAAGGATAATACCGAGGGAAGTCCGCCAAAGGCGGACCCCGTAACGACTCATATAGAAGGTCCCGGATATTCCGGATTGAAACTTCTATTAAAGGCTAGCTCCACCATATCTTACTTCAAATCTTTTCAGTGCTATTCGTACACAATTTGAAGAGCGATATTTGGCGGATGAAGGTATAGTCTGATCCTACGAGAAATTGTAGAAAAATTCCGACAGCGATGTCGGCTTAACCCAACATGGGTTTGGGCCCTCTAAGAAGAAACTCTTAGAGCAAATTGGCTAATAACGGTGAACTCTTTGACATTCTACTTTTATTCGGGTATTATGAATAAAGTGTCAAAAGACAATACCGTGGGAAGTCAAGAAAGTTTAAGTAAAGACCAGGAAGAAATTCTGGTGGGATTAATGCTTGGTGATGGGTGTTTGGAACTACAACATAAAAATCCAAGATTGAGAGTTGATCATTCTATGAAACAAAAAGATTATATAGAATGGTTATACTCGCAGTTTAAAGATTTTTGTAATCAAAGACCACATCAGCTTAATAGGGTAGATAAAAGAAATGGAAGAATTTACGACCATTATTTATTAACTACTCGAACTTCTCTTGCGTTTAGAAAATATTTTAATATGTTCTATGCAGAGAAAAAGAAAACAATACCTAAGAATTTGATGGATTTACTTAAAAGTAAATTAACTTTGGCTGTTTGGTATATGGATGATGGTTTTAAAAGAGGGGATTGTAGCTCTCTATATCTTTGTACCAGCGGTTTTAAGTTGGAAGATCAAAAGTTTTTGCAAGAAATATTGGAAAAACTTTATGGTTTCAAAACTAAAATACACTTTGCAAGTAAAAATGCCAGGATTTATTTTCCTGTACAGTTTGCAAAGGAATTTTGTAATTTAGTTAGACCATTTATTCTTCCGCAATTTACCTACAAACTTCTTTGACCCCGTAACGACTTATATGGAAGGTACCAGATAATCGGCGGAAAAGATATAGTCTACACATGTAGTGATACATGATTTATGTGCATCGCATCCTCCTGCTGAAGTAGGTGGGAAGGGTCTGGCTGTTCGCCAGTTAAAGCGGTACGCGAGCTGGGTTCAGAGCGTCGTAAGACAGCTTGATTAGAGAGAGAACTGTCTTTCTTCAACGATGCTTTACCAATCGAGAATTTTGAAATCTTTTTGTCAAAAATTATGAAGATATATGTAAAGCTGGATATTTTAGCTTTGCATGAATAGTAAATCTAGCTATATGCTGGGACGCCTTGTAAATAGTAATCTACTAGTATACAATTTTACTACTAGTAAAAATGATTACTCATTCGGTGGATACCGAAGCAAGATAATCAGCAGGAAAGACTAGTTTCAAATGTCTTTAAGCGACGATTTTTTAATTGGTTTTGCTGAAGGGGAGGGGATGTTCTATATAGGAATAGTCCCTTCTAAAGAAACTAAAACCGGTTGGCAGGTGATTTTTTTTAAAAGTATCTCAAAATCCAATTGGGATTGAGGTTTTAAATCAATTTAAAGAACGTCTAGGTTGTGGCTACATTAAACAAAATAGTCAGACTGATAAAACGGATAAATCTTTAGCTTATGTAGTAAGAGATTTTCCTAGCTTAAGGAATAAAGTTGTTCCATTTTTTGAAGGCAAGCTAGTCATTAAAAGGCAAGCCTTTGAAAAATTTAAACAAGTGTTGGATATTGTTGCTGAAAGACAGCACCTAACTCTTAGGGGAATAACTCAGATTTTGGAAATAGCTTATTCTATGAATACTCAAAAGAGAAAAGTAGAAAAGCAGCTAATTCTGAAAGCATATTTGAAATGAGGCTACCACCTCTTTCAAAGAGCATTTTGCTCTTTGAAATTAGAATCCTCACAGGCCATACGCTAGACCCTGAGCGAAGTCGAAGGGAAGATATGGTCGGACCCCATTGGTGACAGTGGGAGCTTGCAGGAAATTAAACTAGCAAGTCTTTGTAACAATAATGTCGGACTCTATCCAGTATGGGCGTTTTGATTCTTGAGGGGAGTTGTCTCTAGTACGAGAGGACCGAGACGAGGAAACCTCTAGTGTGCCTGTTGTCACTACAGTGGCAGCGCAGGGTAGCTACGTTTCTATTTGATAAGTGCTGAAAGCATCTAAGCACGAAGCAGACCCCAAGATGAGGAATCTTTAAGACCCGTAGGAGACTACTACGTTGATAGGAGTACGGTGTAAGCACTGTAAGGTGTTTAGCCTATACTTACTAATGGTCATCGTTGAGATTTTTTGGCTTGAGCCTTTTTACAATCCGTATTCACATTTTAGGGTACAAAGTTTGCCTAAACTGGTGATTGACAGTGTTGTTTTACGCATAGTAAAGTGGAAATATGGCACTGTCCAAAAGCCAGGAAGGTTTTGCTCCGATATTTATTGCGATATTTGCAGCTGTGATTATTGCTGCTGGTGCCGGAGGTTATTTAGTATTTAATAGCTTAAATCAGCCGGTCAGAATTAAAGAAAAAAGTACAGTTATCCAACCTTTATTCCAGGATCTTAAGCGTTCAATTGAAGATGTTGCGGAACATATTGACGAGAGTCCTTCCGGAAGTGATTCGGATTCACACGAAAGATATGCCCAAAAAGGCAGCAGCCTTATTAAAACAGGCAATGATAATTTAGATAAATTAAGGGCACAAATAACCAAACTTGATTTACCGGAAGTACAAGATTATAAAAAGAATTTGTCAGATTATATCGCCAAATCTGAAGAGCTGATAAAGTATGAAAAAGACAATGTTAAACTTGGCCAGGATTATGATGCTCCGCGGCGGGATTATGAACAATTAACCAAAGATATAAGCGGTGTCAGCAGTTATATGTATTCTGATCCTGCAAGGTATGTTAAAGAAGTAGGTGAGGCTATCAGCAAAGAAGATAAGGTAATAAAGGCATTTGAAGGCTTGAGCGAGGAAGGATTGTTTAAAAAATACCATGAAGTATTTATAAAGACCTTAAAAACCGAGAGGGATTTTCTTGCAGAGGTAAGCGAAGCTGTAAATAACCGAGACGATAATGCGCTGAAACAAGCCATAAAAGGATATGATCAGGCTTCAAAAGACGAGGCAAGGGAATTGAGCAGAATAAGCGATGAGGCTAAAGAGAAGTATAAAGGCGTTATAAGCGAGCTTAAATCTTTAGCAGACCGGGTTGATCAAAGCTATAATGTATTAAAAGATAAGTTTAAGTTTTAATCTCCGATTTCTCCTGTATTCATTGAATCCATCCTATCTCTTTGGCTGTTACTCTATTGATTACCATGTTCTTCTTTGAAAAATGACCTCGTATAAATTGGTCATTTTCTGTTTCAATATACATACATAAAATATCTGTAGTTTGTTGGGGCACAGCCGGCTTTAAGTCCGGATCTCCTCTTCCTCTTTCAGAACAGACCCTTTTTACCGATTCGCTCTCTTCGTATTTATCAGTAGCGCCGAATAAGTGTAAAACTTCATGCGCAGCTATCTCTGTGACATTTTCTGCAAAGGCTGGATTAAAGCTGTAAACATTGATATAAGCCTTGCCGTCACTCTCGTTAGCAAAAGACCTGAATTTTTTATATTCGTAGAATCTATCTTCGGCATTCGGGTCGTTTTGGCCAAAGCTGTCATCGAAATATAGAAATACTACCAAATCACTCTTATCAGGTTTTGCATCAGGGTTTTTCAGTAATTGTCTGAATGAATCCTGTAATTTGACTGTACCAAAAGGATCTTTATTCCAGATATAGGCCATATCTCCGATTTTTTCCAGCGCCGGAAGGTTATACACCCCTTCAAAACTGATTTCTACAGCAAAATTTTTCATTCCGTATCTTGCAGCTTCCCGAGTATAAAATGTATTCAAGTAAAGCAAAGAGGTGTATTCCTGATTATTTTTTTCCTGAAGCTTATTAATAAGCGGAGCTATAGTTGATTGGGAGAGGGAAAGGGGTTTTACAAATACAAAGCGTAAGTTAAAAATGCCGGTTGCTTTCCTTTCTGCTTCTTTGCTCTCGATTTTAGCTTGACGGCTTCTTTCTGTCTGTTTGTTAAGCAGATTTTGATAATCTTCCTCTTGTTTTTTCCTGTTTTCTTCTTGTTGCTTTTGGGATGTATATTGAGTGTAGCGTGAATCAAATTTGTAAAGCAATAATTGGGTCAGGTAGATAAAAAAGGGGATAAGACTTATTAAGATTAAAATTAATACTATTTTTAAATGTTTTAACCCCAGTTTGTTTTTTGGCAGGTCACTGGAATTATTAAGCTTGTCAGGTTCAGCTGGAGGCATACTAAAATTAGTATAACTGATCCAGAAATCTTTTTCTTGTGTTGTTGTACAGAGTATGTTACGTTTAGGTATATATGGGTTTTTTCTTGAAAAAATTTTCACCAAAAAGTTCCGAGTGGGTGTTGAGGATTCTGATAGCCATTTCTATTTTAATCCTGGTTTATTTTATTTCCGGTTTTGGATATATACAATCACTTCTAAGCCCTTGAAGTAGTCATAAGCGTTCAGGGGTTGTTAAAACTTTGTCATCTTGACCCGCCTCTCAGCCGGAGGCAGTGAGGGCAGGGAAAGATCTCTAGATTAATCTTGAGATTCCTCACTATGTTCGGAATGACAATTTACTGGGAAACTCTGAATAGTTACAAGCAATCCTCTTGTTTATTGGAAGATATTTTGCTATACTAATCTTTCGGTGGTTTGAGCGAGCTGGTCCCACCTGACCGTGCCCGCTTCGCTACGCGTAAGCGTTGCAGGCGGGTCCCATCCCGAACTCAGAAGTGAAACAGCTTAGCGGGGACGATAATGCATCCGCAAGGTTGTGTGAAAATACCTCGCTGCCGAGACTAAGAATAAGTAAGCTTGTTGAATTTTAAAATCTAAATTTAAAATTTTAAGTCGAATATTAATGATTAAATGTTTTAAAAATTAGAAATTAGAACATTGTAAATTCATTGAAAATTAAAAATTTAAAATTGAAAATTACCAAAGGATGGTGACCATGTTTGTCAAAAAAAATACCCGATAACTCCAAGTTAACAATGGCCGATTTATTGGCCCAAAGTTCTACTATACCTGTTGTGTTGCATCGAGGTGCACAGGTAGAAGGCACGGTTGTAGTTATTACTCCGCAGGAAGTAGTTTTTGACCTGGGAGCCAAGGCTGAAGGAGCGGTGAATAAAAAAGATTTTTCAGAAGACCAGTTAAAGACTTTAAAAATAGGGGATGTTTTGCCTGTTTTTGTGGTTATACCTGAGAATGAATCAGGACAGGTTATTTTGAGTCTGCAAAAACATTTCGCTTCCGGCAGAAAAGGGGATGTTGATAAAAAATGGCAGAGATTTTTTAATCTAATGCAGAGAAAAAATCAGATCCAGGGACAAGTAATAGAAGCTAACAAAGGCGGCTTGGTAGTAGAGGTAGAAGGGGTTAGGGGGTTTTTGCCCGGTTCACAAGTGGGTTTGGAGCAACTATCCGGATCAGAAGGACTGTCAGGTCTAATAGGAGGTCAAATTCCGGTTAATGTTATTGAAGTAGACCCAAACAATAACCGTTTAATCCTTTCTGCCAGAAAAAAGGTCAGCGATGATGTTAAAAAGAAACTGGCAGGATTTAAAGCAGGAGAGAAAGTCACGGGTAAAGTAGCAGCTATTGCCCCCTTTGGCTTAATAGTTGATTTAGGTCAGACTGAAGGAGTAGTTTTTACCCAGGAGGTTTCCTGGTCTTCCTCTGCTGAGGCTACGGAAGATAAAGAGTTATCAGATCAATTTGAGATGGGACAAGAGGTGGAAGCGCAAGTTTTAGGGGTTGATGAAGATTTAGGCAGGGTTAATTTGTCTTTCAAAAGGCTTTCAGCAGATCCTTTTGAGGATCTTGTAAAGAATTATCAAGTTGATGATGTAGTTTCCGGAATAGTTTTAGAAACCACACAAAACGGAGTGGCGGTTAAATTAGGGGAAGGGATAGAAGGGTTTGTACCGGCATCAAAAATAGAACAGGGGACAAAATACGAGGTTGGCCAAAAGACCAGTTTTTTAGTTGATGAGATTGATAAAGCCAAAAGAAGGATAAACCTGGCACCATTTTTGACTACAACCAAAGGACTCATTTATAAATAAATTAAAAATTCAAAAGTTAAAATTCAAAATTGCAATTCAAAATTCAAAAGTTTTTGAAGAAAACTTCCATACTTTTGCCTTTTGACCTTTGGCTTTTAACTTTCCAATATGCCGAAACTAAGCTCCGTTTATATTTGCCAGCAGTGCGGATATCGGTCTTCCCAATTCTTAGGAAAATGCCCGGAATGCGGGACCTGGAATTCTCTGGTAGAACAGGTTGAAGAAAGCCGCAAAAGCCCAAGCCGAGAAAAGAGTCAAACTAGAACAGAAGTTATCAATTTAGCTGATGTAAAAAAAGAATCTTTTGAGAGGCTAAGTAGTGGTTTAGAGGAGTTTGATAGGGTTTTAGGAGGAGGGATTGTAGCCGGGTCATTGGTACTTGTTTCAGGAGACCCGGGGATCGGGAAATCAACCCTGTTATTGCAATTGGCGCTAAATATAAATCAGAAGTTAGATGTTAGAAGTGAGAAGCTAGATAAAGAAGTTAGAAGTTTGAAATTAGACAGTCTAAACTCCAGCTTCCAACCTCAAACTCCAGCTTCCAATCTCCAACATCCAGCATTAAATGTCCTTTATATTGCCGGTGAAGAATCTGCCCAACAAATAAAGATTAGGGCAGAAAGAATTAAGAATAAAGCTTCCCTGGATATTTTAAATGAAGTTGATGTAGATATTATCACCGAGGTCATAAGACAACAAAAACCATCCCTCGTAATCGTAGATTCTATCCAGACTTTGGAGACTACAGATTTAAGCGGTGTGGCAGGTTCTGTGGGCCAGGTCAGGGAATGTGCCCATAGATTGCAGCGTTTGGCCAAAGACCTGCATATACCTATCTTTATTGTTGGCCATGTCACTAAAGAAGGGACTGTAGCCGGCCCTAAAACTTTAGAACATTTAGTAGATGTGGTTTTATCCCTGGAAGGTGAATCAAATTCTAATTTCAGGGTTCTGCGGGCAAACAAAAACAGGTTTGGACCGACTGATGAAATAGGGGTTTTTGAGATGGAGGAGAGCGGGATGGTTGAAGTCAGTAACCCTTCCAAGCTCTTCCTGGAGCAAAAGATCGAGGCTCCCGGTTCTGCGGTAGTGGCTACCCTGAATGGTTTGCGGCCAATTTTAGTAGAAATTCAGGCGCTGGTGACCAAAAGTTTCCTGCCTATACCCCGAAGAACAGGCTCAGGCATTGATAATAACAGGCTACAGCTTTTAGTGGCAGTTTTGATGAAAAGATTAGGGCTGCCTTTGTTTGATAAAGACATTTTTGTCAACGTTACAGGAGGGTTAAAAGTAACAGAGCCTGCTGCAGATTTGGCAATTTGCATGGCAATAATTTCTTCTGTAAAGGATCAGATAATTGCACCTAAAACAATATTTTTAGGGGAAGTGGGGTTGTTGGGAGAGCTTCGTCATGTCAGGCAAATGAGCAAAAGAGTGAGTGAAGCCAAGAAATTAGGCTTTAGCAAAATCGTTTCATCTGAGCCAAGAAATTAGGCTTTAGCAAAATCGTTTCATCTGAAAACAGTAAAACACTGTCTGAGGCAGCCAAATTAGGGGAAACAGCCTGAGCCGGGCGGAGTTCCGTTAAGAGCAGTAATTTCTGAACCGGACAAAGCCCGGTTATAGATTCTGACATCATCAATTTGTCCGTTAAACCAGTAGTCATTGTAATTACCATCGGTATGATAGGCATAATTTGCCCCAATATAATTTTGGTTTTGAATTGTTCTGGTAGTACCTGTTTGGTTGGCACTCGCTTTTTCGACACCATCGACGTAAAGCTTTACTGGGTTCGGACTATCTTTTTTAAAAGTACCTACTACATGGATCCATGTAGTAGAAGTGTTAGGTGGCGAAGAAGCATTAGATATATTATTGCTTGTATTACGGTGTTGAAATTCATAATAGTTACCGGCTTTCCAGAGTCTCCAGTCGTTACCCCGGCTAACAATAGTTTGAAAGCCGCTGTTTATACTCGTTTTTACCCAGGCAGAAACTGTAAACTCATCCGTAAGATCGCTCAAGATAGCGCTTGTGCCTAGATTAACATAAGCATCAGTCCCATTAAACAATCCGGTATTACCAAAATTGGTTCGTGCAGAAGTAGTAAATGCGTATCCACCATTAAGCGTACCAGTGTTACCATTACCAGAAGAATCAGCAGTTGTGGTTCCTAAGTTTTCATCCATCTTCCAATATCCTACCAGTCCGGAAAGTAATGTCCCGTTAGTATCACAGGAAGAAGATGATGACCCTCCCATGCCTGCCAGATATTGAGTGCTGGCTGAGGTATTGGCAGTAGAATTTGCAGGTAAGTTTCCCTGGGTAGAGAATTTACAGTAACAATTGGCAGCAGGGGTATTACAAACACTACTTGGGTTAGCTTCCAAAGAAGCACAGGCTTTAAACCCTGCACCACCACTATCTAACCAGTTAAAATAATCTCCTTTGGAAGGATCCTTAGGAGGAGAACCTGAAGCAAAGTTTGAGCCTTGAAGTTGTATATAGCCTGCAGCCTTTTGTATTTCATAAGCTTTGGCTATGGCATCGATATCTGTCTT
>JACPEY010000035.1 GCA_016183245.1 Candidatus Daviesbacteria bacterium | reverse complement strand
TTAAGATGTGAAATGTTCAATGACAAATACAACAACAGAAGATTCCATGCTGCCATCCACTACCAAACCCCCTCTGAATATGTCTATAATTACCAACAAACACAGAAAGGAGAAGTGTACGTTATCTAGGCATCCTGTACAGATTCTTGACTCTATTTTTAGGAAGTTCTATGCTGGAGTTAAGCCTTAGATTCTTGATTCTTGACTCTAGCCACTAGACTCTAAAGAAAGGAATTTATGGCACAAGTAGAAAGTTATAACCTCTTCGAGTCTGAGCCTCAGAACCGAAGGCCTGAGCGAACTGGAAGAGGCGAGCGAAGAAATACGTAAGAAGGTTGTAGCACTATTGAAAAAGGGCGTTGTAGCTAACCCTAAAATAAAGATTGCTGTTTGCCGTGATCCGGCAGATCAATTTACTACTTGACAAATACCCCCCCTCATATGTAGTCTAATAATAGACACATGATCTATCCAAGATTTATATTTGCTCAATTAGAAAAGGAGTTGACTACCAGGGAAAATCTGGTTATTACCGGTATGCGCAGGGTGGGAAAGACTATTGCCTTAGAGCACCTGTTTTCTAAAATCTCAACTTCAAATAAAGTCTTATTAGATCTGGAAAGTCCTATCAACAGGAAAATATTTGAAACTGATAACTTTGATGCTATTTGGAATAATTTAGCTGACTTTGGGATTACCAATAAAGAAAAAGCGTTTATCTTATTAGATGAGATACAAAATCTGCCTGTTATTAGCCAAGTGGTTAAGTACCTTTCTGATCACTATGATATTAAGTTTATCCTGACAGGTTCCAGCAGTTTTTATCTTAAGAACCTTTTTCCGGAATCTTTGGCCGGCAGGAAAATTGTTTTTGAAATGTTCCCGTTGACCTTTGCCGAGTTTTTGGTTTTTAAGGGTTTTTCAAGAAAGGTGATGGTTGATTTCGCCCAAGCCGCGGCGGCAAAAAATCGTATCCGTTATGAACGGTTGATGCCTTATTATCAGGAATTTATGGAGTTTGGTGGTTTCCCTAAAGTCGTATTGGAAACAAATCCGGAGCGTAAGAGGACACTGCTTTTAGATGTGTTTAAATCGTATTTTGAACAGGATGTGAAAACCTTGGCAGATTTTGAAGATACAGGTAAACTTCGGGATTTGATTTTGTTGCTAATTCCTAGGGTAGGAGGACGTATTGAAATCGCTAAATTAGCCAATAGTTTAGGTGTTTCCCGTCAGACAGTCTATAATTATCTGACTTTTTTGGAACATACCTATTTTGTGACATTTTTGTCTAAATTTTCCAAAAGCATTGATAGGCAGGCAGCCGGCAGCAAAAAGCTTTATCTGTGTGATGCCGGTATGGCCAATGTATTAGGGCAGGTTTCTGAAGGGCAGTTATTCGAACAGGCTGTCTTTCAAGACTTAAGACCTTATTATAAACTTGACTTCTTCTATAAGGATGCGAGCGAAATTGATTTTATTATTGATGGCGGTGTTGCCTGTGAGGTTAAAACCAGTGTTTCAAAAAGGGATTTGGCCCATTTAAAGGCGAAGGCAAAATCGCTGAATTTAACAGCATATTATGTTGTTTCTAAGGAATATAGCAAGGAAGAGAAAGTTATTATAGCGTCTGATCTTTAACCCGGCCTACATTACTAACTACTTTCTAGATACTAATCCGTCAGGATTTTGTCAAGATTAAATCAAGCGCCAAACTTTTGTCTTCATTACAATACAAAAGTAATTTTCAAATACCAATTTACAATTTTCAATCAAATATCAATGTATTCATTTTCAGATATTAAACATTGAACCATTGAAAATTCAATGTAAATCAAAAATTGAAAATTAAAAATTACGGAGATTGACAGTGAGTTAGCCAAAGCCCTAAACTGGTTATAACCCTGAGTCCTGAGTAATAGTCAAAGGATCGAAGGGAATTAGTCCATAGGTTTTGGAAAACTTATCTAAAACAAAACTATGGCACAAGCAGAAAGTTATAACCCTGAGCGAACTGGAAGTGGTGAGCGAAGTCGAACCAGTCGAAGGGGATCAAATATGGCAGAAGGAACATCCGGCCCAGGAACAGAAGTTGCAGTACCGAGCTCTCAAGTAGGAAACATAGAGCCTAAATCGCCTATTGCTGGTATGCCACCTGATTTATATGAAACATTAACCAAGCGTCATTCCCTTGATGTTATTCAGTTGCGTCAGGCCCAACATCAAACTCATGAAGAGTTTCTTGAGGATGCCGAACAGGAAGCAGCGCGTATACGCGCAGAATTAGCTGATACAACTCCAACACTGCCTCCTCAAATGCCGCTAGTCCCCGGACAAGTAGTTAATGGCAAAGTGGCAGAAGAAGCTGTGCTGCGTAATGCCGGACTTGGGGACGAAGATCGCAAGCGAGCTGCAGGAGAGCTGTTGTACGGAGAGGGTAAAGAACTGTCCGAACAGCAAAAACAAGCTCTTTTGAGAATGCACGAGGTAGGAAAGGATCGCCCAGGCGCAGGCGTTTTTAATTACAATCCCGCTGAAATTAAAGAGAAGGTAAGGATTGGGAGAGAAAAAACAGAAACAGGAGAAGAAGTCTTTAACGCAGAAGAGAGGCGTAAACTTTTTGAGGCAGGATTAGTGGGTATTCTTCCTCCCTCCGAATTTACTGCCTTAGAAAAAAATGTAAATTCACATGAGTATGATACTGAACCGGGGTTAAAACGAATTATTGAACAAGTAGTCGCAACTGGTAAAGCTAATCGTGGAGATGAACAGTTTTTAAGAAGAATCTCGACGCGTATTGAGGGGTTAGTTGATGGCGGGGCGGTACAAGATGCAGCACTAGCTCAACAAGTTTTAACCGATCTAGAAGGTTTGCGAATAACAGCTGAAATGCCTCCGGTACCAGAAACACCTCCGGTACAGTCTCGTTCTTATTTTGAACAAATTTTTGACCGGCTTGAGAATGCGAGAAGAACTGGTAATGCAGCTTTGGAGCAAGCAGAAATAAGTAATATAAGAACTCTTTTTAGTGAAATCGACGCATTAAAGAAGCCCAATGGAGAAAGAATTGATTTGTTTAAAGTAGCAAGAGATCCCTTGGTAAAGCTTTTTTATGACTCGAGGGTAGGCGTGGGGCAAAAAGAAAAATTAGGCATAGATGAATATAAGGGGCAGGGCGGCGTGCTGGAAAGATTGGGCACATTACAGCAAGTGCTTAATCCCAACGTTGTTATTGAAGATCGAACTGGTCGGGTTATGCAGATTGTAAATGATAGTGGGATATTTTTAGGAGAAGAACAGAGCGGCTATTGGGATAGAGCCGAAATAGCAGCGATAGAAAATATGCAAGGGGATGTTGCTGCTTTTAAACAAAAATACGGAATGAATACCCTGGAAGAGGGCATTGGAGGGTGTATTGATTACTTTAACCGCGAAGGCTTGAATATGGTCGCACAGGTAGTAAATGATCGTCGGGTGGAGTTGGCTGATAATGGCATACAAGATATCTGGGATACAGTTATTACCAATAAAATGGGGCGTCCTTTAAAGGATGATGACGGAATTATCACAGCGAAAAACTTTGCCGATGTGAGGGAAATAATTCAAGGAGCCAGAATTCAAAATCCTTGGATTCCAAATCGCGGTGATTATGAAACATGGATTCAATTCGTAGCAGATGATGTAGAAGAGTTAAGAGAGATGTCGCCCTATATTATTATTAAGGTAGTAAGAAAATTAGGTAGCGGGGATGAGGAGACTTCTTATCAAACATTAAAGCAAGAAAAAGGAAAAATGGATAGCGGTCTGGCTGCTTACGATTTTGAGACAGCGAGTCAATTTAGAAGGGCAGTGTCAGAAATTTCTGGGGATTTTAACTTACAAGGAAGTGAAATTTTTTCGGAGCGGGTGAGAAAAGGCTGGGATGGTTTTTTCCATTTTTCAGAATTTATCGCCAGTTCTTGCGAGGATACTAAATACCAAGACCACTTTGCTGATGCAGTTTTGCTTGATAAGCATGGAGAAACAATGCTGGCTCTGGAAGAATTTTCAAAAGATGATGGAATTTTTTGGAGATATGGCGAGAAATCTGTAGATACAGCTACAAAGGCTAAAGTTGCTGAATTACAAAGATGGCAAATAAGAAGAAGAAAAGAAATTGAAAAAAGCTTGATGGAAAAAAAATTGCGGCGAATGGATGATTTGTTAAACCTTACTCTTGATCAACACGGAAATATTACTGGATATGGAGTACCCAATCATCCTGCTTTTCAAAGATTAAAAGCAAAATACGATCTTGAAGATTCGGAAGATAAAGCGAAAAATAATGGCCGTATTTTGGATGCTGATAAAAATCCTACTACGGAAACCCGTTGGGTAGAGTATTGCCGGAAAGCTTTACAATGGGAGAAAACGGGCGAGTTTGGGGATCCCAGAGAAGCAGAGCGGGTAACATTCCAGCACCCTTTAGCTAGGGTTTTGAGGCCGGTTGGATATGTAGATGTGCAAAGCGGAGTGACGACGGCAGTTGATGAACTTGATGATATGTTTGAAGACGATCCTCGAGTTAATACTGACAGTGCATATAAACGGGCAAAAAGAAGAAGAATCAAAAATACTTTAGATAAAGCAGAAAAAGTTGCCAGGGCATTTTTGGTAGATTCGATGTCTGCTCTTGCGTGGTTTACTCCTGAAGTGCGGGATCCAGAGACCGATGAAATTGATCAAGTTAAAACTCAAGCAATGGTTGCTAAATTTAACAGATTTTTGGAGCCAGCCAGATTACCGAAGATTTCTGATAAAGACACAGTACCTTATAAAACATTGTACCGGGTAATAATGCAAGCTCTTTTAAGAGAAGATCAAGCTAAGCCACCAGCCAAGAGGCGCTTTAAGTTTCATTATCTATTAACGAAAATGGGCTTTGATCTTGATTTGCCTACTTATGCTGCCTGGAATCTAGGGGCACACGATACCGGAAGGCCGGCTGTTATGTTGGATGGAGTTTATAAAGATATTGTTTACGATGCTAACCATAATGAAGTTGGTTTGCGTGCAGCATTGAAGACTGAAAAAAAGAGCGGCTTAGACGAGAAAAACGCGGGAGCAAAGTGGGCAGAAGAGGAAAGAAGGATGCATTTGTTAGTGCAGTTGGTGATGAGACAAATGTTTCCCAAATATTTTAACTACCCGGGACATGATACAAAAGGGGCAGGTGTCAAAGATATCAGAAATATCCTTGATCCCATCTATGGTATTTCAGCCCGTACCAGCTGGATTAGTGATTTAACCGATAAAATGCTGATGGGGGAACAGGATCCTGCTAAGGATTATGGTGGTACGAGATCTCCTCTCAGGCAATGGTTGGGTTTGGTTAAAGGAGGAGATGAAGTTATTTTTAGACAAACAGGGTATGCAGGAATAATAGAAGGCCCAAGAGATATGGAAGCTTGGTTGAATAGATTTAAAAAGGTTGTTGCTCAGTATGAGAGTATGACTAAAGGTAGTAAAGAAGGGGGTCCGGGAATCCTTAAATCAGGTCCGTTCTCAGGCATGTTTCGTTGGACGAATTATAGCAGAGGACATCTTAAAATTGAAAGCGGTTATTATAAAAGCGAACATGTAAACGAAGAGGATTTTGCTATAAAAAAGCCTAGTGAAGCAATTCAAGATTCTACGGAGGCCCATCGTAAAGATGGTATTGAACTTGCAGGTAGCACCATAGGCCCGCTCCTTGCATATATGAAAAACACTGTTGAAAGTACTTTTGGACGCAATCCTGAATCTGCAAAATTCTTAAATACCTTACTTTGGTATGCGGTGAGCAAATGGATGGATACAAGTCCGGAATATAGATCAAAGCCCGGGTATGCAATAGATGGAAACTTGCATTTAGCCAGATATTTTATGCATACTGTTTTACAGGAAGACGAAGGTCTAATTTATTCAGATACTGATTGGGATAAAATAATGCTGGGTTATGTTAAGAAGTCGGACAAGAGAGAGATAATAAGATATAAAGTTAGAATAGACAAAGGTGTGGAGCAAACAGAAGAAATTTTACGAAATAATGATGGTACAGCGAAAGGCGCTCACTGGGTGGCGAATGAGACCGACGACACTGTTGTGGAGGGATTAATTGATTCGTTCCCAAAAGAACTAAGAGATGAAATTCTGAATGGACAAAAGATGGGAATGCTTCCAAGCGGTAAATATGAACCGTACGAAGATTCAAAGAAAAGTACCTATAAAACAGTAATAATAGATTACTGGTTGCCGTTTGGGATGCATTCAAGATTCCCTGAAACTATGGCTACTTATTATACAGAGAGTCCTGTATACAAAGAGACATATAAATCGGCACTCGGACAAATTAGACCTAGGCAAAAAGTTGAAAGACCATAAATTACTGCCTAAGATGGCCCGCTACTGTTTGGTCCTGATGTAGGAGTTTTCGGTTTTCGTAAGTCTTTTAAGATATGCCACCCACCAATCTTAGTTGTCACTAGTTTTGCTCCTCCTTCCGGTGTCCAGCTAATTGTCCTTTCTCCTGCGATACCTGTACCTAAACCTTGCGCCGCCCCTTGTGCCAGTCCTGGAGTTCTACCTGCATATCCTTGGCCTCCTCTAATTCCTCCACTTATTTCCTGTCCTATTAATTGCCCTGCTTGAGAAGCTTTTCCGAGTGTTCGGATTACTATCTCCGGGACTGTAGGAAGCGCAATGAGTGCGCCAAAAGCCAGAAGCACATTTATAAAACCTAAGTTCATACCTCCAAAAAGAGGGAAAGTATTAGTCCCGATTATTTGGTTTTTCTCTTGTGCATATACAACAGGTATAAAAGTACTATTTTGTTTTTGGTTAAGGTTGGCGACCCTGAATGGACCGAATGACTGTCCTAAGATAAATGCTACAAAATAAAATACCGCTAAAACTGCAGGAAATACCAAAATATTAGCTAACATATTTAGAATCCAACCTGTCGCAATCCCTTGCCTGCCTGGTAATGCAGCTATTAAAAATTGAAACGGAGCAGTTAAAGTTAAAAAGACTATAGTGAGATAAGTAGTAATTAAACGCAAAAGTAACTGTATCATTTGATAAATCAATATAAAAGTAGCTACAAACGCCAAGATATACCCCAAAATGGCTGTTGGATCGCCGGCTGTCGCAGCAGCTCCAATAAGTCCGATAATTGGACCTACAAACTGGCCTATTACCGGAATTGCTTGTCCTGGTTGAGATGAAAATTGGAAAGCTAGCAGTCCTGCAAGCCACCTGATTTGCGATTGGACACCATCGCTGAAATTATTAAATATAGCTGCTAAGGCATCCTGTGCTCTTTCATTAGTAATGATACCTACAAAACGACTAAAAACACTAAGGATGCTTTCAGGGGAAATTTGTTTAGCCAAATTCCGTTGGTCGATCCATTGCGGGTCAGCGCTATTTATTTGCCCCTGGGCAGCAACAAAATAATAACCAACGACGTTTGTTCCTACAAAGGCTATATCAGAAATTAATCCTGCTAAAAAGTAACTTAAAGTAATCATAACCAGGCCGATTACGAGACCCGGTAAAGCTGCCTGGGCAGAAATGACTGTCTGGGGATTGATTTTATTCCTAAACATGACCATAAGCCCAATAACCAGAAATACTAGGATCATAATCACATAGGAAATATTCCTGGAAACCTGCCAAAGTTTTAGTATGGGACTTAAAACTGCTGCACCGGATCCAACTACCTGGGCATTGGCAGTTTTAACTATTCCAAAACCCTCTCCCACTGATGCCAGATAATCAACAGTCCTGACAGGCGGGTTTTGATAAAGCGCCCCGATTAAAGAGGTTGTAGCCCCTAAAACGCCCCCTGATGTATTGACTTGAGAGAGTACCGGCACTCCCTGCAAAGCCCCCTGGGCATTTTGGGTTACCTGATAAGATAAACATGGCTGTCCGATGACTGATTGTCCAATTGCCAGGCAGGAAAAAGAGTGAAAAAGATTATTTACCAGTAAATCTGTATAAAGGGGGGAAGTGGGGGAAACTGTAGCTGGTAGCGGGTAGTAAGTAGCAGGGGAAGAAACAGGAAAAGCAGAAGGGGTGGCAGTCTGAGCTAAAACAGAGAGAGGGAAAGTTAAAAGTAAAAAGTTAAAAGTCAAAAATACAAGTATAAATTCAAAAGTTTTTAGACATTTTAACTTTTGAATTGCAATTTTGCATTTTAAATTTTGCATTTTCAATTTTTGAAGCATGCTTTAACAGTAAAACAAACAGACCTTATTTGCAAGTTTTGCGATCTCATTAAGGTGTTTTGCAAAATTCAAAGCTATTTCCGCATAATTTTTTAATATTAAACACCGTGATATCAATTCCGGTAAAGCCTGCTATAAGCTGCAAAATCAGCCAGGCTATAACCATAAAAAAAAGTCCTAAAATAGCCCAGGTCAAGGTATAGTGGGCAGCCTGGATAGCTTTAGGTTCACCGCCGGAAGTCAAGTATTTAATCCCTGCCCAAAGGACAAAGACAAGCATGGCAATAAATCCTAAGTACACTATCACGGAGATCACATTCCCAACCATTTGTTGAATTTGATCTAATCCTGCAGGGTCTGGATTCATTATTTAAACTTACCACTAATGCTTTGCAAAGATCAATGATGGATTGAATTTAGAATCAATTGTTAGGGCTGTTTAGCAGGTACGGGTACAGATAGATTAATACTGCCTGAGTCTTCAATATTAAACCCTACAAATTGACCGGCAAACCTGAATAAAGCAAAGGCAACAGCCAAAATTGCTATACCGATTAAGGCATTGAGGATTTTACCCCTGGCTTTGCCGACTGCTTCTTTGTCACCGCCGGAAGCAATCCATTCAAATGCCCCCCAGATAAGCATTATCAGGACTAACAACAGAGCTACTACAAAAGCGATAGATAAAATCTTGGAAATAGCATCCCCTATGTCTCTAAATCCTTGCGTAGGGGGAGCAATATTTATGTTGGCTGCCAGTGCCTGGACAGGTGTTAAAAAGGCAGTGATGGCAGACCCTAAAAATACTAATTTTTTCATAGCTGTAGTTTAACTATTCCACATCCTAAACCACTTGTCAAGACCCCTCGCTGTAACTATTCAGAGTTTTCCAGTAAATTGTCATTCCGAACCTGCCTGCCGGCAGGCAGGCGTAGTGAGGAATCTCAAGATTAATCTAGAGATCTTTCCCCGCCCTCACTGTCTCCGGCTGAGAGGCGGGTCAAGATGACAAAGTTTTGACAACTCCTGAACACTTACCTCTTACTTTTGTCCTGCAAAAAAGGTAAAGCCGGTAAATTGTCCCAGAACCTGTATTACTGCAAAAGCTACGGCAAAAAGGATGATGCCGATAATGGCATTGATAATCCTTTTCTGGGCAGCAGCCAGTTGTTCCTTGTCTCCTCCTGAGGTCAGCCATTGGAATGCCCCCCACAGAAACATAAAAAGCAATATAATAGCTGCTATAGAATAAATTAAGGTTACGCCGTTGGATAAAAATTTACTGATAGCCCCGGCACCAGTCGGATCATTTTTTAAAAGGTTTTGTAAAGCAGAAGGAGGTGAAATTTTACCAAAGATATCTGGTATTCTATTTTGCGCGCTACCTGCAGGTTTTTCACAAGATCCACGATTAGGGTCAGCTGTAAAAGATTTGCATAATAAACCCGTATCACAACCATGATTAGGTAATAAGTCATTAGGGCTACATTGGCCTGTTTCAGTTATAGGTTTTTCACAAGATCCACGATTAGGGTCAGCTGTAAAAGATTTGCATAATAAACCCGTATCACAACCATGATTAGGTTGAAAGTCTAAAGGATCGCATTGACCTGTTTCGCTTATGGCAAATACATTGGTTATGTTTGTTAATGGAAATAGGATAAGAATAATAGCAGTTACAAAAATTTTATAAATAACCATAAAAATATATTACCATAAAAAGACAACAATGGAATAAGCCTATAAAATTTGCATAAATCGTTTAATTGTGCTATGCTATAATTTAAATATGGCAGAATTTAATCCGGAATTACCGGAAAAAAGAAGCAGTTTGAAAAAGAAGGCGGCTTTAACAGTGGCAGCAGCAGGTACGGCCGCAATTGGTTTTTTGGGAGTTGATAGAGGAGCAGGATCTATTAGTGCGGCAGGCGAAACCCCAACTACTACACCTACAAGAACAGCTACATTAACACCTACATTAACACCGACAGTTACTTTTACTCCAACTTCCACACCTGATGTAAAGGATCGAGAGATAGCTGCTATGCAGACAGTCATTACTGAGGCGGAAAAAAACCGTAAGAAGGATGAAATCCTGGCTGGCATGAAAGCAACAGCAACAGCCTTAGCAGTAACACCCACTAATACTCCTAAGCCAACTGAAACCCAGAAGCCGACAGGTACACCAAAGCCTCCTGACACGCCTGTTCCTATAGTTACACCGAATGTTCAAGCTACTCAAGAAGCTACAGAGAAGGCTGTTGTTAAAGAACTTGCAGATAGAAAAGCGGCTGCTACAGCTAGAGCAGAGGCAACTGTTATAGCTAAAGCACCGCCAAGGCCAAGTCCTACTTACGCAGTTACTACAGAATCAGGAGGTAGCAATACCTCAGAGATTCCGTGGGAGCCTATAGGGAAAGTTACGGTCGGGCTCGCCGTATTAGGCACATTAGTAGTATTTAGGAGACAAATTGGGAATGGAATTAGGCGGTTAGCGGGTTTACCGGGAAGAGGAATAAATTGGGTTAGAAATTGGTTGAGCGGAAAGGGGGCCGAAACTGGTGCAGGAGGAGATACTGGTCAAGATGCTGGTGGTGCTGGAGCTGGTGATGGAGCTGTTCCTGACGAGCCTCCTTAATTGATTTTAAATAAGGAAGCCGGTAATTCCAAAAAGAGAGGATAATTGTATGGCAAATTTATGGAATATCACTCCATAAAATTTGACAAATTTATGGAAATATGATATATCTTTGCTTGTGATAACCAGATTTTATAATATCCTGACTCCATTTCTAAAGAAAAACCGCGCGCTGATTATTTATGGCCCCCGCAGAGTAGGAAAAACCACCCTATTGCAAAATTTCTTAAAAACAACATCCTTAAAATATCGTTTGGATTCCGGAGACAACATACGCATGCAGGATCTCTTGGGTTCGCAGGATTTTAAAAGAATTTTGGAGTATACAAAGGGGTACGAATTAATCGTTATTGATGAGGCGCAACTTATTCCGAATATCGGTATGGGAATTAAGATCCTTGTGGATCAAGTGCCGGATTTAAAAGTGATAGCTACTGGATCTTCGTCTTTTGACTTGGCTAATCAAGTTGGAGAGCCTTTAACCGGGAGAAAAACCACACTGACTTTATATCCTATTGCCCAACTGGAACTTTTAAATGAATATAACAAGTATGAGCTCAAACAAAATTTAGAAGATTACCTTATTTTTGGCAGCTATCCTCAAGTTCTCACCGCACAATCAAGAGAAGAGAAAATACAAATCCTTGAAGAACTGGTAAATTCGTATATCTTTAAAGATATACTGGCTCTTCAACAAGTAAAGGGTTCAAAGATTCTGCTTGATCTTTTGAAACTGTTGGCTTTTCAGGTAGGGAATGAGGTTTCGTTAAACGAACTGGCTATGAACCTTTCAATCGATGTAAAAACCGTCGGGCGATATCTGGATTTATTGGAGAAGGCATTTGTCGTTATACGCCTTACCGCCTTTAGTAGGAATTTGCGATCAGAAGTTGTCAGCACATCAAAATATTTCTTTTATGATAATGGAATACGCAATGCGGTTATCTCACAATTTAATACTTTAGATTTAAGAAATGATATAGGTAGTCTTTGGGAGAATTTTCTCATGATAGAGAGGATGAAAAAAAGGTCATACAAAAATATTCATGGGTATTCTTATTTTTGGCGTACTTATGAGCAAAAAGAAATTGATTTAATTGAAGAGCGGGAAGGGAAAATATTTCCCTATGAATTCAAATGGTCGATCAAGGAGAAGGTTTTACCTCCAAAAGAGTGGGAATTGGCATATCCTAAGGCTGAGGATTTTGTCATTATTACCCCGGATAATTACCTGGATTTTCTTGCGTAATTAACTTTGGAATAATTGAAAACCGGTAATTCCAAAAAGAGAAGACAGCAGGAATTGCAGGATTAAAAAAGCAAATATCAATATGATAAATCCAATTATTGAGTGAGTAATGATTTGTCTGGCTCCGGCCACTTCTTCTTTATTCCCCCCTGATTTTAAGTAATTAAAAGCTCCCCAGAGAAAATAAAGAACTACTGCCGCTGCTGCAATGGAAAAAGCAGCAGGGACTAATTTGCTGACTACCCCCCCAAAAGAGGTAAAATCACCAAAACCAAAGCATTCCCCGATTTTAACGCCTGCAGGGTCTACGCAGGCAGCATAAGCCGGGGAAGGGAAAGTTAAAAGTAAAAAGTTAAAAGTCAAAAGTATGGTAGTCCGCCATGGCGGGCTTTTTATTTTTGAATTGTCCCGACTTTGTCGAGGATACTCGATTTTATCGTCATAATTTTGAATTTTGAATTTTGAATTTTGAATTTTCATTGAAATGGTAATCCTCCTTTTCCGGGCGGGAGAATTTCAGAGACAAATTTGGCAATAAAAAATGCCAGCAGGGTTATTATTAATCCGATTATGGCCCAGGTAAGCCTGGCCCGTGCTTTTGCCAGTTCTTCTTTTCCTCCCTGGGATAAAATATAGGCAAATGCCCCCCAGATCAGGTAAAAAAAGGCCAGGAAAAGGGCCAAATAAAAGACAATGTTTAAAAGACCGGACAAAACATCACCCAGGGTTTTAAACTGAGGAGCCGGACGGTTATCAAAAAGCTTTTGTAATTCAGGTATCATGTTTTAATTTCCAATTTTTAATTTCTAATTTTCATTCAATTTTCATTTTTTAATTTTTAATGAAGAACCTATTTTTTGGAATATTAAAGTTAATTCTTGCACCTCTTTCCATAAAATTCTAGTGTCTGTAATTATATCTGGAAAACATTTTGTTAACATTCTAAGCCAATGCTTAGTTTCTTGTGATTCCTTTTTGCAAATAAAAATTTTGTTCTGAAAATCTTTCTTAGAACTTGCTCCATTTGCCTCCATGTAATTTGCCCCAATGCTTGTAGACGAGCGGACCAGCTGGTTAATAATCGGTGAAGAGATAGTATCCTGTTTTAATTTTTTGCACAACCCGATAACTGATTCTCCAAACCTAGCGGTTCTTTCTTCCAGGTTGTAATAGTTTGAAAATTGATTCATTGTAAATTTATTGAAAATTGAAAACTGTAAATTGTAAATTCTTGTTTGAATTTACTTAAATCCTGGTAAATTCAAAATCCCTACCCCTATTATTTGCAAAAGCAAAATGGAAAAGATAACAAAAAGCAACCCTATGACAGCACTTGTCAGTCTGTCCCTGCCGGCATTTAAAGTCTCAGGATTGCCGGCTGATGTCAGCATCTGGAAAGCTCCCATCAGCATCATCAAAAACGCCAACCCTCCTCCAATACCTATAACCCAGGTCAAAAGGTCCTTGGCAAGCTCAGCCGGATTGGTATGTATACACCCTATGGCAGTAGGAATACCCGGACCTCTTGGATCTTCCTTGCCCTGGTTATCTTTGACCCCACAACCTGGAATTATTTTCCCTCCTCCCAAACTGCATTCAGTATATTTTTTTGTGTCCTTCTTTTTCTCTTCAAAGTCGGGATATTCTTTATATATGCATATTTTCCCAGATATAAGTGGAGTTTTCTTTTTAAAGCATTGGAGAGATTCCGGTTCACAGAAAGTTTTTTCGCCTTCGCAATTGGTTGGCTTTTTATTCGTTATGGCACTATCATTCCAAGCATTGGGATCTTGATAACAACCATCCTTATTTCTGTCATAAAATGGAGCGCCGCTAATGCTATCACAGCAACTTGTTTTTGTAGGCCCTCCAACAGAAAACTCTTGTGAAATTATTGAGTCGCCCGCAGGTATACAAACATTGTTGTTTGCAGTTGCTTTATAGATATCTAAACGATAAAGTCCCGGGTTTGAAAAAGGGCCTAATTCCTTGGTTATTTGGCCGCTACTATTTGATTCATAGCAAGTTGTTACAATGGTTGAATAAGGATCCGCAAAGAGACAAAAACTTGCACACGTCTTTTTTTTAGCTGTCCAAGCATATGTCTTATTAGCTTCTAATCCATCCACGGTAACTAGTTTTGTTGTACCAGGATCCAGGTCCCCGGTAGGCGGAGGTGCTATAGAAGGAGCAGCACTAACTATATTAGGAAATATAAAAAAAACGATTAAAGCAAATATTGGAAAGATGGTATTTTTACCCATTAAATTCAGTTTACCACAAAGTTAGAAATTAGGGTTTAGGGTCTAGGGGTTAGGGATTAAAAATGCTCAACGGATTATTTCCAGCCCTTGCTTGCTGAATTTTAATATTTTCCCTTCGGTTTTGGGAAATCTTCATCAGCGAGAAATTTCATGAGTATAGAGAATAATTGGTGGAATTTCTTTTCTTCTGGCAGCGTCGATACCTTTCTTTTGGGCCACTATTTTCTTGGCATAAGCTACTGCGGTTTGGATTTGCTTAGAGGTTAAATGGGGGTAATCTTGCAGGATTTCTTTTTCACTCATGCCTGCGGAGATTTTATCCAGGATCAACTCGACAGAAATTCTCGTACCGGCAATCACTGGTTTACCGCCTAAAATTTTTGGATTAGATATAATTTGAGCTTTTTTCATAATTTTTAAATTATACCACTTTTTTACCCATTAAATTCAGTTTACCACAATCATTTACGAGTTTTGCGCTTTCTGTCATCCTGAGGAGTGAAACGACGAAGGATCTCTGAACTTGTTTCAGACTTGTATTCACAAGAGATTATTCCCCGCCCTCACTGCCTCCGGCTGAGAGGCGGGTCAGAATGACAACTGTGAAATTCGTGTTATTTTCCCAGTTGTGGCTTAGCATAATTTTGAAAGAGAGGTTAGTTACTGGAGTCAATGGTTAAGGAAATTATGGTAGAATTTTAGGGCCATGTTCGCCCGCAAATTAGTTCGAAGTTTTAAGTTCATAGTTCGTAGAAAACTTTTCTTTCTGCTTATTATTTTTATTTCCTTACTACTTGCTACTAACTACCAACTACCAACTGTTTTTGCTGATGAGATAGAAGACTTACAAAAACAAATTGACGAGTTAAATGAGGCAAGGCAATTATCTGTCAAAGCCACCAAGCCTTTGGAGGGGCAGCTGGAATCTTTAAAGCGGCAATTGGCTCAAATACAAGCCAGTTTAAACAATTTATCAACTAATATAAAAGCCAAGCAAAAGGATCTGGATGTCAGAGAAGACAAGCTGGCTTTGCAACAGGCGCTTTTGGAGCAAAGAGTCAAGGCCTACTATATCCGTTCGTATCTGGCAGACCCGCTGCTGGTGATTTTTTCCTCAATAGGAGCAGGGGATTTGTTCAGGGATCTGTCATACCGCCAATCTGTTACCAGGGAAGACCGGTCAATTATTTCTTCAATTACTGCTGAAGTAGTTGATCTTTTGACTCAAAAAACTAAACTTGAAAAAGATAAGGTGAAATTGGCATCCTTTCAGGGAGAAGTTGACAAAAATGCCAACTTTTTAGGCGGGGAGATTAAAAAGGCCAAAGACTACCAGGCAGATTTAACCGGCAAAATTGCCGAGCTTTCGCAAAAACAGCAGGAAATTTTGGCAGCAAGGTCAGGCCAATTTATTGCCAGCATTGGAGACAGCGAGCTGGCAGATGACTACAATGCTTCTATTAAAGGTTTTAGGGAGGCAGCTCCGGCCGGTTCTTTTGCCGTATTTTCCTTTGGTGCCCATACGCACCGGAAAGGCATGAGCCAATACGGGGCAAGAGGCAGGGCTTCCTCAGGCCAGGACTATAAAGCAATATTAAAAGCTTATTATGGTAAGGAACCGGTGAGCAAAGATACCGGTGGAGATATTAATGTTTCCGGCTATGGATCAATGAATTTTGAGGAAAAATATTTATACGGTATTGCGGAAATGCCTTCCAGCTGGCATCCGGAGGCTTTAAAAGCCCAGGCTGTAGCAGCCAGGACCTATGCTTACCGGTATAAACTAAACGGCCAGGCGATTTGTACAACCGAGGCCTGCCAGGTATTTTCCAGATCCAAAGCTGATGATTCACCCCAGTCCTGGAAAGATGCGGTGAATGCCACCCGCGGGCAGGTGATAGAGGATGTAGTAACCTTTTATGCTTCCACCCATGGAGTATTTATTCCTGCTATTGGCTGGGATACTACGGATGGAGGGGGCGGAGGAAATTTTGTTGATAAATCTTTCGAAAAATCAGGCGGGTCGCCCTGGGTTTATAAAGCCTGGTACACGCAGGGCTACAGCGTTAACAGTGATAAATGCGGACGGTCAAACCCCTGGTTAAATGGTACGGAAATGGCTGATATTGTAAATGCGGCCCTGGTGCTTATCAAAGGCAGCAGCGAAGAGGCATCCCGGATTACTCCAATATCTTCCTGCTGGGGAGGAAACCCTTACAGCATGGATGAGCTAAAAAATGTAGCCGGCAAATATGGAGGCATATCTTCGGCATCAAGCGTCAGTGTAGTTCAGGGTAATGGCAGTACAAATCAGGTAACTATTGATGGTGTGAGTTTGCAGGGAGCAGATTTTAAAAAAGCCTTTAATTTAAGGGCTCCGGGCAGGATGTCTATTCCCCAAAGCGGCTTTGCCTTTTTTAATATAGAGAAAAAATAGCGGATTACTCTTATGCTATACTTAGGCTAATGTTCCCGGCATATATTGAACATCCTCTACATTACCGCTTTGAAGGACAAGACCCGGACGAAACAATTCTGCTGCTTTTAAGAGCTCATCCTATCACAAATTTACAATGGATTATCCCGGCTATTTTACTTTTTATTGCCCCGTTTTTTATCCCTGCTATTTTAGCCTTCTTAAGGTTGGATTTATCCTGGCTGCCGCAGTCTTTTGCGCTGGTATTTTTAATTATTAACTATCTGTTAGTACTGGTGATTACCTATGAAGGTTTTTTATATTGGTATTTTAATGTCTATATTGTGACTGATAAAAATATAATAGACGTAGATTTTCACTCGCTCCTGTTTAAAAATATTGATGTGGCACCACTCAGGAATATAGAAGATACCTCCTCTTCAATGGGCGGGATTTTAAGTTCTATTTTTCATTATGGTAATGTTTTTATACAAACAGCAGGTGCTTCCCGGAACATTGACTTTATTGATATCCCTAAACCGCACAAGGTGGCAGATTTCATTTTAGACGAAGTGCACAAAATACACGGAAAGGGGAGGCATGCCGACCACCATCCCGTCTAATATTTTTGATTCAGGGGTTACCTTAATTTTTCTAAAAGTTGCTATTTTGATTATTTTAGTGTTTTACGCTATATTTGCTTTGATTATTGTCAGGCAGGTTGATCTGATGAGTAAAACTTTAATCAGCAGTGTTTCGCCGGTTGTGAAGGCTATTTCCATCTTGCATGCCGGTTTTGCCATAGGACTGATCATTTTGGCATGGGGGATATTGTAGTGAAACTTAAAATAGCCCAGGTAATTGGTTTAAATACTGATCAAAAAGCGGCTCAAGTTACCTCTTCTACCAGAGAGGCAAGCAGTTTCTTTGCAGTTTTGGAACTTGTTTGCGATGATGCTTTTACCAGAGGCAGACAAGCCTTATCTGAACTGGAAGATTTCTATTTTGAGTTTGAAGGAAGTGCAACTGAAAAATTAAATGCCACTTTTGCCGAGGCTGAGGCTAAATTCTCCAGTGGCGATTTTTCCGTCAAAGAAGGACCACCTTCTGGATGGGACTTGGTTTTGGCAACAGTTTCCGGCAAGGTATTGTATTTGATTGGCAAAGGCCAGGTTGAGGTTTACCTAAAACGCGAGGGGAAATTATCACCCCTTTTATCAGTAGGTACCCCGTCACAGCTTATTTCCGGATTTTTGCAAAGCGGTGATAGATTTTTGCTTTGCACTAACAGCCTGATTTCATTTCTGGGTCCGGAACTGGAAAAATCCCTCAGCTTGCCTATTGAAACTTTTGAAGAAGAGGTAGGAAGCAAAATCGGAGGGTCTGATTTAGAAGATCAGGGCCTGGCTGCTTTGGCAGTAGAGGTAATGGAGGAGAATCTGGAAATTTCTCCCGTTTCTTCTCAAGGATCAGATCAAACAGAAGATCAGGAAATAAGTGAAAATCCTCCCAAAAAGTTTTTCAATCTTCTGCAAGTTTTTCCAGCTGTATTCAATTTATTTAAATTATTAGGGTCTTTTTTCCCTAAAAGCGGCCGGGGCAGGTTAATTATTGCGGTTGTCTTGATTGTTGTCATTGTCTTGGGCGCAGGCTATAAATACAAATTAAGCCGTGACGAAAAAATGCAGGCAGAATTTAACCAGACTTTGCAGGAGGCAAAAGATGCTTTTGAAGGGGCCAAAGGGCTGGCCAGCTTAAATCCTAATGAAGCCAAAATTAAACTTGATTTGGCCAAGGATAAAATTAATAAGGCTTTGGCCTTAAAGTCAAATAATGGGGAGGCTCAGAACTTTAAAAAGCAGATAGAAGAAGAATCATCTACTATTTTGAAACAAGCAGAAGTAGCTGATTTTCCGCTATTTTTGGACCTAGATTTGGTTAAAAAGGACTTCCGTGCCAACCAGATGAGTTTGTCAGGAAACAAACTGTTGCTTTTGGATACAGGGATAAAAACTTTAGTATCAATAGATCTTGCCAAAAAAAGTAATCAAATTCTGGCCGGTTCTGAGAAATTAGGGGAAGCCTTGTTTGCTTCATTAAACGGGGGACTGGTGTTTGGTTATTCAAAAGATAAAGGGGTTTTAAGGCTTGATACCGGGAGTCAAAAGCTGATCACGGTTTCCAAAATTGATAAAGGTTGGGGAGAGATTGCCGATATTTATGGTTTTGCCGGCAATATTTACCTTTTGGATAAAAGCAATAATCAGATATGGAAATACCTGCCAGCGTCTGAGGGTTACTCTGATAAAAGGGAATATTTGACTAAAGGAACAACGGCTGATTTCAGCACTGCTTTGAGAATGCAGATAGAATCATCAGTTTATATCTTAAAAAGCGGGGGGGAGATTTTAAGGTTTACAAAAGGGGACAAGGATAATTTTTCTTATGCAGGACTGCCTGCCTCGCCGGCAGGCGGGCCTTCAAATGTAAAAGACCCAAAAAGCATATTTGTTTCTTCTGAAACTGAGAATTTATATGTCCTGGATTCCGGAAATTCCCGGATTTTGATATTAACTAAGACAGGCAGTTATAAAGAGCAAATTACAGGCAGCAAGTTTGCAACTATTACGGATTTGGTGGTGGATGAGATTGGGAAGAAGATATATTTGCTTGAGGGGAGTAAGATATTTCAAGTGGACTTGAAATAATTTTCAAGTACCAATTTAGTAATTTTCAATCAAATTCCAATTTAACAATTTTCAAACTAAGTCAGACTTGGTCAAACATTGAAAATTAATACATTGAAAATTCATTGTAAATTGAAAACTGAGAATTGTAAATTTAAAGTATGCGTATTATCAACAAAAAAGCTCTACATAATTACCATATCCTTGAGCAATTGGAGGCAGGGATTGTCCTCTCCGGCGCTGAGGTGAAATCAATCAGGACCGGCAGGATAGATTTGGGGGAATCTTATGTCAGGATTTTAAACAGGGAAGCATACCTCGTTAATGCCAATATCCCCCGGTATAATCAGGCTGCAGATAAAGAATATGATGCTCAAAAATCAAGGAAACTGCTTTTACATAAACATCAAATCAGTTCACTTATTGGTAAAGTATCCGGAAAATCTGTAACTTTAGTGCCTGTTTCAATATATGAAAAAAATAACAGGTTTAAAGTGGAAGTGGGGTTGGCCAGATCCAAAAAAGAATTTGATAAAAGAAAAATTATCAAAGAAAGAGATCACGCCCGCAGAGTAGAACAAGAGTTAAGAGGCAAAGAATAGCTGAGAGGGGTTGTATTTAGGTTCATTTTATGGTAATATACAAACTTGGGGATGTATAGTTTCGACAGGATTGCTCTTTAAAAACTGCAAGCCGCTCAGGAAACATTAAGCGTAAAATATTGTTTCAAAACACAAACGGCAATAAAATTGCTCGTTCCCTTGAGGGTAAAATGCAAGGCCTTATGGCTTTACTAGGTCAAGGTAGCTTTACCGCTGCCCCAGCCTTTTCTTAAAAGGGTGCTTTAGAATTTATCCTCTTTCTGACGGGATACTAAGGTACGTACAAAGTCAGGATGCTGCAATTTTGGTGTTGGTTGATCCAAAATTGCAAAAGACAATTCAATCATTCATTAGTTTTCCTGCTAATTGGTTACAACTGATGAACAAAAATTAATTAGCTAAGCTTGTAGAAGATTTTTAAGTAACAATTTTGGACCCCCGCTCACAGCGGGGCATCTCCACCATTTTGATAGAATGAAAAGGTGCATATTGCAATCATTCTATTTGTGCTGGTGGTCTTCTTTGTTAATAACCTGACCTTCCTTGATCCTGATTTTGGCTGGCATTTGAAGCTGGGGGAATTAATTTCCAGGCAGGGCATTCCTTCAACCGACCCTTTTTCTTACACCATGCCGAGTTTTCCTTTTGTAGACCATGAATGGCTGACTAACATTATTTTTTATGACCTTTATCAAAATGTTGGCATGGCAGTCATGGCTTTGCTGTTTGCAGCAATTGCTTTACTTGCCCTTTTGGTAGTTAAACCGCAGAATGAAGGCAGCGCTTTTGCGCTGGCTCCGTTTCTGCTTGCTTGTGCCGTGCTGCTGCCTTTTTTGGGAGTTAGGCCGCAAGTTGAAACATGGGCTTTAACTGCAGTTTTACTTAAAGTTGTCACTGATGATCGTCTTTGGGTAAAATGGAGGTGGTTTTTGCCTGTTTATTTTGTGCTTTGGGCTAATCTGCATGGTGGTTTTGTTTTAGGACTGGTAATATTAATTTTTGTTTCAGCCTTAAAAAGCCTGGTTCAGCGGAAGATCTTCACAAGCGATTTAGTCGTAGTCCTGTCCTCTATATTGGTAACCCTGCTCAATCCATATGGGTTTAATTTATGGAAAGAAGTCTGGCAGCAGTTGTCTGATAATAATCTCCGCTCGGCTATCATGGAATGGATTCCGCTTTTTCTGGGCCTTGATTGGGCGCTGCTTGCTTTTATGCCGCTTGCTGTTTTATCCGGTATTTTAATTTACCGTTACAGATCAAAGCTGACTTTAACGCAAATAAGCCTTTACGTCTTTTTGATGCTGGCAGGTTTGTCCAGCCGAAGGCATACCCCTCTTTGGGTTTTGACAGCATTGCCTTTGACTATTCAAACCCTGGGATTTTTCTATAAGGAAATTGGCAATATTAAGTTTGCCCAGGAAAGGTTTAATAAAGCATATAAAGTATTTCTGATAGCTGCTTTTTTCTTTTTAGCCTTGGAAGCTTTTTTCTATGTCGGAGATTTAAAAAAGCGGCAGGAAAAAAATTTTTATCCTCAACAGGCTGTGCAGTTTCTAAAGCAACGCTCCCGGTCAGGGAGAATTTTTAGCAGTTATCATTGGGGCGGGTATTTGATTTGGAAACTGCCTGAACAAAAAGTTTTTGTAGATGGCAGGATGCCTTCCTGGAGATGGCAGGCGCCTTACCAGCAGGAAAGTTCTGCAGCTTTTGATGAATATGATCAGGTGTTAAACAATATTGACGGGTTGAAAATTTTGGATAAATATCAAGTGCAGTTTGTCCTTTGGCCTAAAAACAAACATATAGAAGGCTTTGAAGACAGACTTCAAAAAGCTAAGTGGCAAAAGGTTTATGAAGACCAAACTGGTACGGTTTACGAACGTTCAGAATAAGGGAATAATTTTGTGAATTTTTTATTAGATATACTATTTCCAAAAAAGTGTGCAGGCTGCGGCAAGTTTGATACATATTTTTGCAAGGACTGTATTTGCAGTATCTTGCAAACAGATCTTGTTTGTCCCAGGTGTGAGAAACCGGCTGTCGGAGGTCAGACCCACCCTGTTTGCAAGAGGCGATTTGGGCTTGATGGACTTTGGAGTCTGGGTATATATCAAAATCCCTTAAGAGAGGCAATAAAGCAGTTAAAATATGGCCGGGTTAAAGGACTTACAGAAACTTTAGTTGATATTTTGATAGAATACTGGGCTAAATACCAGCCGTTTGTTCTGGATCAGATTAAAAAAGATAGAGGGGCAGGGTGGGCAATCGTGGCTGTGCCGCTGCATTGGTGGAGGAATAATGACAGAGGTTTTAACCAGTCTGCGCTTATTGCGCAACTCTTGTCCAAAAAATTAGGGTTAGACTACTGTGAAGCCTTAAGGCGTATCCGCTATACTAAGCCTCAAGCGAAATTAAAAGGTTATGACCGTCACCAAAACATCCGCAACGCTTTTTCTCTAGACTCTAGACTCTTGCCGCCCTTGGCGAGCTTCGCCTTCGGCGGGACTCTAGACTCTAACATCCTGCTTATCGATGATGTCTGGACTACAGGTTCAACCCTGCGGGAATGTTGTTATGTTTTAAAACGGAATGGAGCAAAAAAAGTCTGGGCCCTAACTTTGGCCAGATAGTTTATCTTTTGTCATCCTGAGCGTAGCCAAGTCTGAATCGGCGTAGCGAAGGATCTCAGATTCTGTTAAAATTAGGCCTGTTGGAGGGTTGCCAGAGTGGTTAATGGAGCGGATTGCTAATCCGCGACGGTGAATAGCCGTCCACAGGTTCGAATCCTGTACCCTCCGCTTAAGGAGGAGTTGAGCAATGGTGGCTCACCAGTCTTGAAAACTGGGGTCTGAAAGGGCATGTGGGTTCGACCCCCACCTCCTCCGCTTTACATAATATTCTTTTCAGGTTAAACTAAAAACAAATGCCCAAAGATACTCCTAAACACAACCCACCTAAGGAAAATCAGCCGCCAAGGCCGGTGCAGTCTGTTCCTCCTGAATTTTTTACCCCTAAAATGATGGAAGCAGAAGAGATTAAGACTTTACTTTCCTGGGAAGCTCCATCCCGCCCTTTTCGGAAAAAAGACCGTTCATATTACACGACAATTACTATTTTAGTCATATTGGTAGTTTTTACTGTTGTTTTTTGGCTGCATGATTATTTGTTGATTGGGGCCATACTTTCCGTGGCTTTTGTGACTTATGTTTTGGCTTTTGTGCCGCCGCACAATATCAGGTATAAAATTTCCACCCAGGGTATAACTATAGGGGAAGACTTTTATTTTTGGCATTTTTTAGATGCTTTTTGGTTTAAAGAGAAAGATAAAATAACAATATTGCATATTCAGACGCGTCTGCGTTTTCCGGCTCAACTCATGCTAGTGTTGGGCAATGAAAATGAAGAAAAAATCAAAAAAGTTGTTGCCCGTTTTCTGCCGTATGTTGAAGTCCCCTATAAATCATGGATGGAAAAATGGTCAGAATCTTTACAAAAACATTTCCCTTTAGAAAACGTCCATAGATAAATATGCGTCCTTGGCGTGCCCGAGAGGATTCGAACCTCCAATCGTCAGATCCGGAATCTGATGCTCTGTCCATTAAGCTACGGGCACATGTTGGTAGCGGTGGGGGTGAGATTTGAACTCACGATACCTTGCGGTATACCGGTTTTCGAAACCAGCGCACTAGGCCACTATGCGACCCCACCCTTTTACTCGGAGTATAGTGAAGTGCGCGCCCGGAGGGAATCGAACCCCCAACCACATGGACCGCAACCATGCGTTCTGTCCATTGAACTACGGGCGCAGGCGGTGTTATTGTACTATAATTGCAGTGTAATTACATATGAAACGGGAGTTTTCTGCTGGCGGTATAGTTTTTAATGATAAAGGGCAAGTTTTGGTGACCCAGCATTCTCAAAACAAACACTGGAGTTTCCCCAAGGGTTTGCTAGATCATCCGGAACAAACTATGGAAGAGTCTGCTTTAAGAGAAGTTAGGGAAGAGGGCGGGGTGCAAGCGGAAATTGTGGGTAAAGTAGGTTATTCAAAGTATGTCTATCATTTTAACGATGAGAAGGTATTTAAAGTGGTGACTTATTTTTTGATGAAATATATCTCAGGAGATATCAAAGATCATGACTGGGAAGTTTCTGATATTGGCTGGTTTGAGCCGGAGGAAGCTTTAAAGCAGTTGACTTTTTCTCAGGATAAATCCTTGCTTAGAAAAGCATTAGAAATGAAAGGGGTGTCATCCTGAGCGTAGCGAAGGATCTCTCGCAAATGCGAGTCTTCCTGAAACAAGTTCAGAGATTCTTCGGCGATGCCTCAGAATGACAAAAGTCAATTCGTTTCTCGGGGTGGAATTAAGCTTCTGGCTGCGATTGAAAAATTCCTGCCTGCCGGCAGGCAGGGGAAATTGAACATTGAAAATTTAACCTGTCTGGATGTTGGATCTTCCACTGGTGGTTTTGTGGATTGTTTGCTGCAAAACGGTGCCAAAAAAGTTTATGCCGTAGATACCTGTTATGGGGAGTTGGCCTGGAAGTTAAGAAATGATCCGCGGGTAGTGGTCATGGAACGGACTAATATTTTACATTTAGAAAGTTTACCCGAGCCAGTGAACCTAATTACCATTGATGCCGGTTGGACTAAGCTGGAATTGATTTTACCTATTGTAAAGAAATTTCTTAAACCTGATGGTTTTATTATTGCTTTACTAAAACCTCAATATCAAGCTGATAAAAAGGATTTAATCAAAGGGGTTTTACCTCCTGAAAGAGCTGAAGAAGTGAGAAATGAGATAGTGGCCAGGTTACAGGGTACAGGTTACAGGGTACAGGAAATCATGGACTCACCAATTTTGGGGGGTGCAGGCAACAAAGAATATTTACTTCTTCTTAAACTTTGATTTGAAGAAATTTTGGATATCCTTGAGGGCTGGTTCTAGTTGTTTGGTTTTCCAAAGATAAAAAAGAGGGATAATCCCAAACAGGTTAATCAAAAGTATAGCCACAAACCAGATTAAGTCACCTTTTTTGGCAGATTTCCAAAGACCGACTCCTTTCCAAAAAATCTCCCATATGATGAGTAAAAATATTCCTGCCCCCAAATCCGGCATTTGCCAGTTAAACATATAAATACATTATACTTTAATTCGGACGAAATAAAACTCACTGGTTTCCCTTCCTTTAGCTTCAAATTTATGGGTAGTATTTGCCGGAATAATGATTACATCTTTCCGGTTTATATTCAACTATCTCATCTTTCCAATAAAATTTGCCTTTTCCTTTTAAAACAATGCCTAGTTCATCATATTGTTCATGTTTGTGCCAATCCCATTTAGATCCTGATTGAAGCATACCTTTTGTTAGTGCATCGATATTATCAGAAACAAGATCATCTTTTGTGGCTAAAGTTTGCCTGGAATTAGGCATATCATGAATGCTTTCGAACGGCACTTGGGAGATGTTAAAAATTTTGAATTTCTTTATCATTTAATGATTATACACCTAGCGGATTTATCTCGCCGGAGCCTCGCCGAATTTCAGCGAAGCCCGCCTTCGTCCCGCTTAAGCGGGACTTCGGCGAGGCGAAGGCGGAGAGGGAGGGATTTCCCTTCGGGCCTGGGTTTTTCTATGCAAAGCATAAAGAAAAACCCTTCAAATCCTCACGAAACAAAGCAGTTTGTTTTCTCCTCTCCTTGATTTCTTCGAAATCTGCGGAGAGGGAGGGATTTGAACCCTCGATACCTTGCGGTATACGCGCTTTCCAAGCGCGCGCACTAGGCCACTATGCGACCTCTCCAAATTATATAATCTCTTTCATTTTAAGCCACTTATAGCCGGATCTTTTTTTAAAGAAAAATTCTCTTTTTAAAGCATCCTTTCTTTCATTAAAAGTTTCAACATAATGAAGTTTTAATGGTCTACGGTTTTTAGTCGAATCCACCTTACCACAATTATGCTCAAAAAAACGCCTTTCAATATTATTTGTTGAACCATAATAATATTTGTGATCTTTTGTACTTAATAATATGTATACATAAAACATAAAGACCACTATGTCCCGCATTCCGCTTTGCGGAAGCAGGGACGCCTACTTCGCTTTAGCGAATGTGGCGCGACCTCTCCAAGTTGTTCTATTATAGCTGGACTTTCAATATTAGTCCATCTTGACAAGGAAAGTTTGTACATGTAATATATGTACAGTGATAGACCTGAGTAAAATTATCAGTTTTGAATGGGATAAAGGGAATATTGACAAAAGTTATCAAAAACACGGTATTACACCGAATGAAACTGAGCAAGTTTTTACCGATGAGGGTGTACAAATAGAGAAAGATATTAAACATCAGGAGAAAGAAACCAGGTATATTGCGATTGGCAAAAATGAAGTTGCAAGGATTTTGTTTGTTGTTTTTACTTTGAGGAAACATAAGATCAGAGTAATTTCAGCAAGGATAGCCAATCAGAAAGAAAGGAGGTTGTATGAAAAAAGAGTTAAAAAGAATCCCCAAGTTTAAAAGCGAGAAAGAAGAACGGGAGTTTTGGCAAACTCACGATTCGACAGAATATGTGGAGTATAAATCTTTGGAAAACTGGCGTTTCCCTAATCTCAAGCTCACTACTAAACCAATTACCTTGCGTTTGCCGTTGGATGTGATTGACCGTCTCAAAATACGAGCGCATAAAATGGATGTTCCTTATCAGTCATTAATCAAGCAAATGATTTTTGAGGGTCTTGCAAGATGAAACCTCATTAGCCTTACTTTGCAATAATCTTTTCTTACCTTGCCTTCGGGACTTATTTGGTGTACAATCGCGCCAGCAATACCTGGAAGCCTCAATTTCGTATGGACTTTTGGGATAATTGCAAAAAAAATGGATGATGTTGAGTTGATCAAGCAGAAAATTAATATTGTAGATTTAATTTCCGAATATATCCCTTTAAAAAAAGCCGGTGTAAATTTTAAAGCCCCTTGTCCTTTTCATCAGGAAAAAACCCCTTCTTTTGTGGTTTCTCCTGAGCGGCAAATTTTTAAATGTTTCGGCTGTCAAAAATCAGGTGATGCCTTTACTTTTTTAATGGAAAAAGAAGGATTGGATTTTAAAGAAGCTTTGGAAATGCTGGCAAAAAAAACCGGCATAGTTTTGCAGAAAAGAACTGATGACAAAAAAGATTTCAAAGACAGGTTGTTTGAGGTCAACTTAAAAGCCCAGGAATTTTTTCATTATATTTTAACTAAGCACAATTTAGGCAAAAATGCCCTTGAATATTTACAAAAAAGAGGATTAACTAAAGAAACTATTGAAGAGTTTGGTATTGGTTATGCTCCTAATTCCTGGGAATCCCTGACTAAATTTTTACTCAAAAGAGGGTTTACTGTTGGAGAAATTATTGCATCCGGTCTGGGGGTGGCTTCCAAATCCGGCTGTTATGACCGATTCAGGGGCAGGATTACATTTCCCCTAATTGATGGTAAAGAAAAACTGCGGGGTTTTTCAGGAAGGGTGCTTTATGCTGCTGAACCGAAATATATCAATACTCCGCAAACTCCGGTTTTTGATAAAAGCAGTTATCTTTTTGGCTTAAATTTAGCAAAAGGTGAGATCAGGAATAAAAAAGAGGCAGTTTTGGTGGAAGGGGAGATGGATATGATTTTATCTTTTCAGGCAGGCATTAAAAATATTATTGCCTCAAAAGGCACTGCTTTGACCGAGGGACAAATTGAACTTGTAAAAAAATATACTGAAAATATACTTTTAGGTTTTGATATGGATTTGGCAGGAGACAGTGCCTGTAGGCGCGGGATTGAGATGGCAGACAAAGCAGGATTAGATATTAAAGTAGTCCAGCTTGATCAGGGCAAAGATGCAGCAGAAGTAGTTAGGGAGGATCCCAAGCTGTGGCAAAAAGCCATTTCAGAAGCAGTGCCTATTTATGATTATTACCTTGTTTCAGCTTCCAAAAGGTATGATATAAAAAGCTCTGCAGATTTGAAAAAAATCGGGGAAGAGTTAATTCCGGTATGGGCCAAGATCAGTGATGATTTGGTCAGGGAATTATATATTCAAAAATTAACGGCATTTTTAAAAACCGATGAGGGTATTCTAAGGAATGCGGTAGAAAAAATGCGTAAAAATCCGGAAAAAAGTTATACTGGTCTTTTGCAAAAGACAAGTCAGGATAATATTGTATCGTTAAAATCCAGAAGAGAATTATTGGAAGAATACTTGATTGCTCTGCTTTTGCACCCGCCCGCTGAGGCAAATTTTGTCCCGAATTTCCCGGAAACAATATTTTTGGCTGAAATTTGGCGCCAGATCTATGTTTTACTGGTGCTTTATCTGGATTCAATTTCTTTTAAAAGCAGGGCGTTTGATATTAACGAGTTTGTGCTTAATTTACCAAAAGAGTTGACTCGTGAAGTAGATAGATTATACTTAATGGAACTTGATAGAAAGCTTTTGGATGAAAAACCGTGGAAAAAGGAGCTGGATGAAGTGGTCTCAGAGCTTAAAAAAGCGCTGATTAAGGCTTCTTTGGAAAAACTTTCTTTGGAGATCAAAAATGCCCAGGCATTTGATAAGATGGAAATGGTTGAGAATCTAAACAAGAGATTCCGTGATTTGTCGGTAAAATTGAAGAATCTTTAAAATTTATTAATATGGCTAAACAAAAAAAACAAGTACAACTTGATGTAAAAAAATTATTAAAGCTTGGAAAAGATCGGGGCTTTGTGACTCAGGAAGAGATTTTGCAGGTTTTCCCCAAGCCTGAGGAAGCAGTAGAAAAGTTAGATGAATTCTTCATTAAATTAATTGAGGAAGACATTGATGTTTTTGAAACAACTGCTGAGGAGCTGGAAGCAGAGACCAAGTCTACTACTGAACTTGAAAAAGAGTTGGAAATTCTGTCAACTCTTGAGGGCGGTTCTGTTACAGACCCGGTCAGGCAATACCTTCGTGATATCGGCAAGATCCCGCTTTTGACAGCCCAGGATGAAATAGAACTTGCCAAACGGGCAGAAAAAAATGTCAAAGTTGCCCGGGATAAACTAATAAGCGCCAATTTGCGGTTGGTGGTGTCAATTGCCAAAAAATATGTCGGCAGAGGCATGAGTTTGCTGGATCTGATTGAGGAGGGCAATATTGGACTGATGAGAGCAGTAGATAAGTATGACTGGAGAAGGGGATATAAGTTTTCCACTTATGCTACCTGGTGGATCAGGCAGGCTATTACCCGGGCAATTGCTGATCAAGCAAGAACTATCCGTATTCCTGTGCATATGGTAGAAACTATAAACCGGTTTAATAGAACTCAAAGAAGGTTGATGCAGGAGTTAGGCAGGGAACCTCAACCGGAGGAGGTAGCCAAAGCTTTGGGGATTGATGAAAGCAAAGCCCGGGAAATTATTAAAGTGTCTCAGGAACCGACTTCTCTGGAAACTCCGGTAGGGGATGAGGAAGATTCGCATCTGGGGGATTTTATTGCGGATCAGGGTTTGCAGCCGGATGAACAGGCTACCCGGGAACTTCTCAAAATTCACCTGGATGAAGTATTGGGCAGTCTTTCTCCCAGAGAAAAAAGAGTTTTACAGTTGCGGTTTGGACTGGAAGATGGGAAACAGCGGACTTTGGAGGAAGTGGGCAAAGAGTTTGGAGTCACCCGGGAAAGAATCAGGCAAATTGAGGCCAAAGCCATTAGAAAATTAAAGCACCCCACCAGAGCTAAGAAGCTAAGAGATTACCTTGAATAATTGTTGACAATAAACCCTTTTTAGTGTGTACTTAAATTAAGAAGGGGGTGATTTTTTTGAATTCTGTTCCTCAAGATAAAGGTATGGCCATTTTGGCTTATTTTATTTTCTTTTTACCGCTTATATTGGCACCTAATTCACAATTTGCAAAATATCATGCAAATCAAGGCCTGATAATTTTAATTGCAGGGATTGTAATAATGGTATTTGGGATGGTGCCTGTAATAGGATGGGTTGTAGCTCCAATTGCAAGTATAGGTCTTTTTATCCTTTGGATATTAGGGATTATAAATGCTTCAAAAGGAGAAATGAAACCAATACCTTTTATAGGCAATATAACTATAATTAAATAGGAATTTAGAACTTGCATATTTTGTAACTCTCTTTCCCTTTTTACCTCTATTGCATCTTAAGGGTGATTATGCAAAAAGGAGCTTTTTTTGCAACCTTAAGTATAGTAAAATAGGCAGGTGATCCCCTGTAGCTCAATGGTAGAGCGAGATCCTGTTAAGATCGAGGTTCGTGGTTCGAATCCACGCGGGGGAGCCAAAGTTGAGTTTAGAGTATTAGGACGATCTAAACTAATTATATTTTATCCAAAGACAATAATTTCTATCCTGCTATAATATAGTTAGATTATGAATATAGTAAATCTTGAAAGTAGTGAAGGACAAAAACCCTCAGACCCTTGGTTAAATCCTGCCGATACTGCTAAGGAAATAAAAAACAGACATCAACCTGTTGATTATGCTCAAATGTTAGCTGACAATAGAGTGTTATTTTTAGCAGAAAACCACGGTAATCATCCAATTAGACATCATTTAGCTCAACATGCGAGGGACATAAAAGCAGCAGGGATAACTCATTATGCTATTGAAGCAAACGAAGCTGGAAATGCTGTCTTTGAAAGATTAAACAGAGGTGAGGCAGTTGATTTGTCCAAAGTAGATGTCGGTCCAGGTAGAGCAGATTATGAAACAGCTATTAGGGCGTTAGCAGCTCAAGGTATTCAAGTTGTTGCTATAGATATTGACCAGAAAACTAAACCAAGCAAAGAAGCAAGAGAAGCTTGTCTTACAGAAAACATTAACAGATTACTTGAAGTAGACTCTAATTCTAAAGTAGCTGTTCTTATTGGTGGGTTTCATACAACCAAATACTATGTTAGTGAGGGAGTACCTTCGGTTGGTAGAAGGTTGATGGAAGAACTAGTTCCTGCAGTAAATGTTCATTTCGCTGGAGGTGAAGCTAAAGGACCAACAATATTAACAGGTGCCGTAAGCAAGGCTGGTTTAGCTCATCTAGAGTTTATGATTGATTTTCGTCCTTATGCCAATTTAAGTGGTGTTCCATTTGGTAAAGGAGGAGCCGACTGGGTTGTTCATTTACCTCAACAAGTACCCTCTTTGGGTAGTAGGATAGATTTTGGTAGGTTTTCCTAAGCATAAGCAAAGTTTCCTAGTTGAGGGTAATTAAAAGTTCTTATTGTGTCTAATAACGGGAGCTAGTCACACCCGTAAGGGCCTTTATTATAACCGTTTAAAGGAAACTCTTTGTATGCCCTCGGTTTTAAAAGTGGCGTTATATAGTCCGCTACTTCCAATGCAGTTGGGGTTTTTAAGACCCTTTAACTGAATCGGGATTGGGTGTTCTGCTGCCATTCTTTTAGCCTGGTTAACTAATGCATTGAAAAACTTGATCCCAAACCTTTGTGTAAAACAGTGATAACAATCTGGCCCACAAGGAATTCCTTGTAAATTAGTTACAGACATGACTTGAGATTCTCCTTCTGTATGTATATTAAAGCCAACTCTACCTAGATATTTTCCTTGGCAAGAAGTCTCTGTTCCTTGGCAAAACACCCTAACTTGATATAAGGCTTCCGGGCATCCGGTAATGCCTCTTCTATCTGTTCCAGAAAGAATTCTTTCTGTTCTTGCGAATTCCCAACTTAAACCTTCCGGTAACCCTGAAGCGTTAGAGGTTTTATCAAATACAGCCTTTAATTCTGGATAACAACCAATGTTGATAACTGCTCTACAAAGTTGTCTTAAGGTTGGGGGACTATTATACATACCATAACCACCTCTAAAACTTGGTCTATCAGATAAGTATATAGCTGAGAGGGCAGATTCAAAACTAACGGGTTTAAATCTATTTGCCTGTTTAGCTTTGGTATATCCAGCAGCAATTGCCCACCTAGGGTCATCATCGCTTAGGATAAACCTAAAAAGATATTCAGATGCGTTGAGGTACCTGTTGCCTTTTAAGATACCTGGCAATAGCCGTGGATCAGCGAGGCCTTCTTCTTGAATAATAGTCTCTATTCTCATAGATAAATATTATAGCAAAAAGGAACCTAAAAGACAAACTATAGGATTTATGAAAATAGAACTTAACATTAAGGTGAGACTGCATAATTTAGATTTAATATTTTGATTTCTTTCCACCGCTGTCTAAGTTCGGCAATATAACTTTTATTACTTAAATCCCGGTATAATAACTCAAGGGATGGGGAGCCGGATGTTGCTTACTCGAACTTTTAAAAACCGTGAATTTATCCCGAAAATGGCACTAAATTCACGATAAATTGACAAAATAGCGTGAATTTGTAGCAAAACGCCAAACAATACCAGTTTTTAGGGAAAAGGGGGTTTGGAAAATACGAGTCAATTTGTCTAAGAATTTACTGATTGATTACTTGTCCGTTTCCCTTTTGCACCTGTTGGCCTCCAATTTTAGTATTAACTAAAGTAATTCTGCCATTATCTTCTGCTACCACATCACCCTCAACTGTAGAATTTTTAACGGTCATCTGGACGCTATCTTTAGCCCTTAAAAATTGAGCAGTACTATCCTCGATAATAATTTTTGCCCGGGTATTACTAAAGGCATTGTCTGCCAACTCAGAGTTTTTGATAATTAAAGTATTGTCCACACCCACAATAGGGCTCCATTTATTTGTTTTTGTGTTAATCAAACGAAGGTAAGTATCTTTGAAATTCCAGGTTTGATCATTATATTTTTTAACTTTTAGATCTGAAAGTTCAATTGTTTCATTAATAAACTTATAACCAAAAGAAAAAGTAACAGTTAAATTTTCTGTGTCACGGATGGTAACTTTGTCTTCTTCGGTAACAGTGATACCCCAGTTAGGAGTGGTGGAGTTTGTTAAGCTAAGTTTCATTTTTCCCGGCAGTTTATCGTTTTGGTTGGGGAAGGTGTAGGTGCCGGTTGTTGTTTTGGGCAAGCTTTCATCAACTACTGAACCGGGCAGAAAAACCAGTTCAATAAAGGTGTCTTTTGATCCGTCAATATCAGCTTGGGCATTATTATCCAAAGTGCCATGAAAACTGGCATTTTTAACAATAACTTTTGCATCATCAGGAAAATAATGCCAAATTCCTGATTCGCTTTGGTCAACGTTTAATAATGTGAGCGAGGAGGAGTTATAGAAATTCCAGTTAAGCCAGGGAGAAGATCTGAGCTTGCTGTTTTCTACAATAACCTGGGCGTTGTCATAGGCTTTTAGCCAGTATTGGAACGAGCTATCACCAAGATGTTCAAAAAATGAGTTTTGAATGATTAGTTTGGCATTATCTTTTAAGGTGATGTCATTTTTTTGGATATAGTGAGTATCGCTAATTTCCAAAATCTGATTGCCTGTTAAAGTTATTGGTTTCTCATTGGTAATTTCTTTGGAATATGACTTAGTAGGGGGAAGAGGTACCTCATTGGTAATCTGATCAGTGTTACTAACCTCCCTTTGTTTATAGAATAAAAAGCCTGCTATTGTAGCGGCAAGAAAAGCAACAATAATAAAAGCTATGATTGGGGTAAAAAAGCCACGCTCATTAGGCATTACAATAACTCTATCATATTTCCCCTGAATTTAAGTTGACTCACCACTATAGAAAGT
>JACPEY010000037.1 GCA_016183245.1 Candidatus Daviesbacteria bacterium | reverse complement strand
TTCTTTTACTTCTATAATAAAATTAAAGATATTAGGCATAAAATTTGGGCATTAAAAATCCTCCTAATTTTAGCTTATAAAATCAAGCTTGCTTATTTTGGAGGAACTTTGTCAAGATACAATCATCTTGACTGATTGTATTAAGTATAACAGACTAGCAAAAAAGAAGCAAGGGGAATTTAAGTAATAAACAGGATTCTTATTTATTTTGTGTTAATAACCTTACAGATTCCCAATTACTGTTAAAAGATTTATAGATAGTGTCCACATAGGCTTGCAAATAATCGCTTCTATCAGGCCATTTAGCTACATCAGTATGCATTGCCATGCTAAATGCGCGATAAACTGAAGTAATCTTTTTTGCTTGTGTTTTGGTTGGAGGTTGGGTTAAACCTTGAAGTTGTAAAGGAATATAAAATGTTTTACTTAAAGTATCAAGATTTCCTATATTAGTTGGTCGCGTTCCATTTGGCGGTGACATTTGCTCAATAAAACTTTTTAAGTTTCCTGGTTTTATCCATACTCGGGGAATTAAATATTCAATCATGGCTCTTAATTGTAAAGGGTTCGGAGCAGATGAAGATAAAATTTCATTCTTTAGTAAATTAAAACCTGCCTCAAAATAAGGTATATTAGCAGTTGGTGTTTCCCTGTTAATACCCTGAGGTAGGGTACGGCTTTTCTGCTCCCATAATTTGGCGATTTTTTCCTGAGCTTGAGTCCATTCCAGACTTTTGCCAGTGTTTGATTCAGGAGGCCATGCGCTTTCTGCTCTCCGTCTAGCTTCTGATTCGGCTTTGCGTCTTATTTCTTCTGCCCTGCGCCGCGCTTCCTCAGCTCTTCGCATTTCCTCGGCTCTACGAGCTTCTTCTGCTCGGCGTCTTTCCTCAGCTCTTCGTCTTGCTTCTGCCTCGGCTATTAATTGGTTATGTTTTGCTTCCAATTTCTCAATTACAATCCTGAAGGGTTCTTCCCGGTCATACTCAAAGGTTCGTCCTACATCTAAAGTAGCCAGCATCTCTTTGCTATCGCCGGCAGCATCTTGATCTTTAAGTCTGTTGACATATTCTTTTCTGATTCTCGGAGCTGCTGCCATCCGTATAGTTTTCATTCGTAAAAGAGTCCATGAACTGGAAATTCCTGCTTGCTCCATCAGATAAACGTCGCGAAAAAAACGGTCTGTATTAATCCGATCAGGGCCTGACTGCAAGCCTGCTTCCAGTCTTTCTCTCGCCTGATTAAGCATTGTTTGCCGATCGATTATTGATGATCTGTGATACCGCTCGTAATCTACTGCCATAACCATATTATTGCTGCTATTTGAGAGAAAGTCAAACCGCCGTTGACAGCGCTATTCATTTGATGAGAAAATAGTTTTTATATGCCACCTGAGGTTACAGCAGAAGAATGGGATAATATGGCCCAAGCAGCTACCCAACCGGGGATTCATCACCAGCGTCAAGGTGGATTTAGAGAGCGCTTAGGATCTATAGCAGGGAACTTACGAGATAGAAAAATTCTTGGTAGACCAGCCTATGAGATGATAGCTGATTTTGGTGCTGGTTTTGCAGTTAAAACAGCAGTTCGCTCCGGGGTAATGTTAGCCGGAGCTAGCACACTTGGTGCTATTGGAGCGGCTGTTTTGGCAGGGGCAGCATCTGGAGCAGTGTTTGCCGGAGGTAAAGAATGGTTCAGGCAAGCACAAGAGAATTGGAAGCAACCGCTTCCTCCTGAAGCAATTACGACCAAACAACAAATCCTGGAAAGATTAAATGGTTTAACTCCTAATGACTGGAAAAGACTAGGCCATGTGACTTTAAGGGGAGCTGTAGTAGGAGCAGCCTTTGGATTTGCTGGAGGTTTGGTAGCAGATGTTTTGCATGCTGCTGGTTCTGCACCGGTTGAGGATAACTTGGCATCAACTCCTGTATCAGAACCAACAGCTGTACAGAGTTCTCTTATTCCTACGGAAACTGCGGTACCAGATCATATTGTTACACCAACACCTGATGTAGATATTCCTGTTACGCCTACAGTAGATACACAACCGTTAAACCCTGATTTAATTCCTACCCATCCAGCAGATATTCCATCAACTACTTCTATACCTGATACATCTGCTTCTGTTCCTACCGTAACTCCGGATGGATCTGTTCCTATTCCTCCTGATGTTTCTCAGACTCCGCCAGGAGCCATACCAGCAACTCCAACTGAGGTAGCAGCTCCTGCTGAAGTTACGGTAACCCCGACTCCGTTTGTAGAAGCTTCGCCCGTGCCTCTGCCAACTGAAACTGCTACCCCTTTTCCTGACGGCAGTTCTTTAACCCCTGAAGCATCTACTGCTCCTTCTTTGCCAACTGCGACCCCAGTACCTGATACATCTGCTTCTGTTCCTACCGTAACTCCGGATGGATCTGTTCCTGTTTCTCCTGATGCTTCTTCTTCAGTTGATGTTCCAGGAGCACCGCCAACTGATTTACCACCAGGCGCTCCTGCTGAAGGTATAACTGTGCCTCCAGTTGTTGAGCAACCAATTGTTCCGCCGATGGAAACTTTTACTGAGAGTGTCAATAATTTAAAAGATATACCTCTGGCGGCTGGATCTAACCCTTGGCAAGTTGCTACAGAAATACTTAAACAGGTGGATCCTAATCATGTTCCTTCAAATGCAGAAATTATGGAAGTCACCAGGGCTATTTGTGAACAAAATGATATTAGCGTACCAGAATGGGGTATTAGTGGTTCAGTCGATGAACACCGAATTCCGGTAGGTTATTTGTTGAAGATAGATCCCGAAGTTAAATCTGTCATTTTTGGTATAGTAAAAGGAGGATGATAATGAATCAAGCAATAGATCAGCATATAAATGAATATATTGATAACCTGATAAAGCAATACTTCAAAAATAACCCTAATATTGGTTTAAATGAAGGACAAAAAGTTAATATGGAGATAACTTTGCAGGGAATATTATATAAGGCAGCAATTGAAGAGTTGATTGATAAATTAAATGCTGACCAATTAAATCAAATAGCGAATTTGGATTTTACATCACCTGAAATGGAGATTAAATTAGAAGAATTTGCTGCAACTGTTCCTGATTTTCTCTCTGCTTTGGAAGAAAGATTACAAAAAGAATTGGTTAAATTTCAACCTTCTAATCTTTAGTACATTAAGTTTTTCCATGAAACATCCGGCTATTTTTGTGTTAAAATAAGTGTATGCAAAAGTTGCCGGGATATTAAAAATTTAATTTTAACTTCAGATGATCTAACACCAAAAACTGCCAATTTCTGGGCCTTTTATCTGCAAGTCGATCCCAAAAAGATACCTGCCCTGAAAAAACCCCGCTCCAAACGTAAGCAAATCCCACTTACAAGCGAGTATTTAATTAGATCAATATCTCGGCCAGGTAATTTGTCTGAACAGTGGTATAATCGCCTTATTAATGAAACATCTGGCTATTTTTAAAGGAAGTGCAGGGGAGGCGATACTTTCCGGCGAGAAAACTATTGAATCCCGTTTTTCCAGGGCAAAAACAGTGCCTTTTGGGGTAGTTTCCTCCGGAGATTTGGTTTATATAAAACCTTCCGGCAAAGAGATAATCGGAGAGTTTAGGGTAAAAAAAGTGATCTTTTTTGACGGGCTTGATTTAAGTGACCTAAGTAGCTTAAGAAACTTATATGATAAAGAGCTCAACGTTGATAAAGACTATTGGGAAAAGAATAAAAACGCCCGTTATTGTACCTTAATTTTTATTGGTGACTGCACCCGTTTTATTACTTCTCCGGTTAAAATTAAAAAATCCGACCTCAGAGGTTGGGTTGTAGTGGGTTGACCTGGCCGGCCTGTTCGCCTTGCGGCATTGGCTGATTAATTTGAGCAGAAGTAGTTGCATAGGAAGAAAAAGGATCGGAAAAAACAAATTTATCCTCATTCTTTTTCACTTTGACCATGGCTTTAGGAACTACTTCGGTTATGCTCAAATCTTTTTTTCCGTTTATCGTAGTTTCAATTATCCCGGCCGGTCTTTCAAAAGCCAAAGGAGTTGTGCCGTCCAGCAGAGTATGCATGATTTTATTCCAAATCGGGGCCGCGCCGGTAATACCGGAGGCAAGTCTCGGGTTCATGGGCGAGTTATCCGGGTTGCCTACCCAGACACCGACTACAAAGTTTGGTGTATACCCAAAAGTTAAATTGTCTTTTTTGTAATCAGAGGTACCGGTTTTGACTCCTACCTCATATCCCGGAATATGAAGCAGGGATTTAGGGCCAAAAGCCATTTTTCGGGCATTATCATCAGATAAAATATTAGTAATAAGGTAGGCAATAGCGGGAGAAATTACTTGTTTTGGAGAATTTTTGTACTCTTCTAAAACATTGTTATTTGAATCAGTTACTTTTAAAATCCCGGTTGGTTTTTGCCAAAAACCGGAATTGGCAAAAGTTCCGTAAGCCCCCATCATCTCAATCATCTTAACTTCTGCCCCGCCCAAAGTTAAAGACAGGCCAAAGCGGGCCGGATTTTCCATGGTAGTTATACCTAAATTAGCGGCTGTTTGGGCAACAGGTTCAATGCCGATTGTTGCCGAAAGTTTAACAGCAGGAATATTAAGGGAACTTCCGAGGGCCTGACGCAGGGTGACCGGGCCGCGGAATACTCCGTCGTAATTGACTGGGGAATACGCATTGCCCCATTCATCCCGGAAAGTAACAGGCGTATCCAAAATCACGCTGGCTGGGCTAAATCCTTTTGCAAAAGCAGTAGCATAGGTTATGGGTTTGATGGCAGAGCCTGGCTGGCGAAGGGAAAGGGTAACGTTATAATTGCCAAAATCCGGATAATGGTAATCCCTGGAACCCACCATAGCCAAAATTTGTCCGGTTTTTGAATCCATTACCATGGCTGCACCGTTTTTGACATTTAAAGCAGACAATTTGTCTATTTCATTTTTAACAATATTTTCTACTTTTTCCTGTAATGATAAATCCAAAGTAGTGTAAATTTTCAAACCTCCCTGGGAAACAATCCTTGGTCCAAATTCAGCAGCCAGCTGGTCTCTGATATAGAAAACAAAATGGGGAGCGTGAATGTTATTTGCCAGGGGTAAAATATAAAGATGCTCGGCAAAAGCTTTGTCTGCCTGGGTTTGGGTGATATATTTTTGTTTGACCATTTTTTCCAGAACCTGTTTTTGCCTAAGTTTGGCAAGCTCAGGTCTGGTACCATATGGGGAAAGCTGGGTAGGAGAGGCAGGCAGGCCTGCCAGGTAAGAGCTTTCTGAGAGACTAAGCTCTTGCGGAGATTTGCCAAAATAAGTTTCCGAAGCTGCGGCAATCCCGACAATAGACCCGCCAAAAGGTGCTTCATTGTAGTACATTTGTAAAATTTCATCTTTTGAATAAAGCCGTTCTGCCCATAAAGCCAGGACGATTTCTTTAAGTTTTCTCGAATAAGTCCGCTCCGGAGTTAAAAGGGAGTTTTTGATAAGCTGTTGGGTGATGGTAGAAGCCCCTTCCTGGTTGCCGTTTCTTAAGTTTTGATAAAGCGCGCGCGCAATAGCCCTAAGGTCAATACCGGGGTGTTGATAAAAATTCCGGTCTTCGATAGCAACAGTTGCCTGGATCAAATTTTTGGGGATCTCTGAAAGTTTAACCAGTGTACGGTTTTTGTCGCCGTACATTCTATAAAGAAGTATGCCGTTCCTGTCATAGATTTCGGTTGTTAAAGGTTCCCGGGAGGAAATTAGTTTAGTAGGCGTGGGAAGTTGATAAGCTGCGCTTAGCAGGAAAACAGTATATAAAAAGAGAAAACTTAAGAATGCGCTCAGGCCAAATGCGATTTTTGTCCTTTTAGAAATCCGGAATTTTTTGGGCCGGCCAGCCTTACTGTTTTGCCGTAAGAATTTAAAATTTAAAATTTTAAATTTAAAATTTGTAATGGAAAGAGATTGGAATAAGATACTCGGGACTGAGGAAATAATAATCAGAGAAGCCCGGAAGATGAAAAGTGGTATATTGCCTATTTTAATCAGGATAAATTTGACCAAAAGAAGCGTAATTGCAAGAGGGCCTGGTTTAAAGATAATTTTTTTGGTTCGTCCTTTGGGCATAAGCCTTTTTTTTGAAGCTTTCGGGACAGAGAATATACTACATTTGCCTGCATTTTAAAAGATTTCTTTTCACGCTACAAGAGGCAAAATTAACTGAGGTTATCCCGCTTTTGTCATTCTGGCCCGCTTCGCCGAAGCTTCAGCGAGGCGAGCAAACGAGTCTTCGAGTGCGTCCAGAATCCAGATTCTGAAGTCCTCGCCACGCTCCTCCCCAGAATGACACCTTAGATACAAACTGGGGTAATGTCAGGAAAATGCCAGTAAGTATAAGCCGGCTCCTAAAAGAGCTATCCCGGCTGCTTTAGAAAGTAAAATCATAGGGGTATATTTCTCCTGGAAAATAGCAGGGTATTTTTTCGATAAAATAAAGCCAAAGAATAGTAAGAATACATATTGTACTCCTTGTAATGAGTTTACCAAAGCAGGATTGGCCAAAGATATTGAAAAAAGTATCAAAAGCTCAGACAGAGCTCCGCTCAATTGTCCGCCAATAAATACCAGGCCTGATTTAATTGACCCGCCTCTGGACGGTGATAAAGACAGGGAAGCGCTAAAAATTTGTCTCCGGAAGGTTGGGACTAAAAACAGGATAATCCCTAACGGAAGCAAGATCGGTCTTGACCAGACAAGCACGGAAAAGAAGTCAAATTTTAAATACGCCTCTCTTAAAATAATGTAGGATACGGCAAAAAGGATTGCGGAGGCAACCTCAAAGGTAATCTCGCCAATATTTAACTTAAAGCGCCAGTCAGGCAGGGTTAGAAAAACCATGCCGGTAATTAAAAACCAGATGGCCCAGGTTTGCAAATTTGAAACTTCGTGCGTTTTGGACGCAAAGATTAACAAAATTAAAGGAATGAGTGTACCTATAATGGGAATAACTCTTGCTACATCGCCTATTTTTAAGGCTCTGAACATAAAATAGGCGCCAAGGGTCCAAAGCAGGGTAGAAAAGGAAGCTAAGGTGAAAACTTCAACACTCGGGATTTTGGTAAAAGGCAGGGCTAATATTGCCAGTAAAGAAAATAGGCTGATAAAAAAAATATAAACTAAAGGATTGGGTATGGTCCGGTTTAAAAGAAACTTGCTGGTTAAAACAGAAAGAGCATTAAAAAAGTAGGCAAGTAGTGTAAATGGTAAATGAGACATAAATAAATTGACCTAATTAACCTAATTTCTAATTAACCTAAATAATGTCAAATGACAAAATGACCAATTTAGATATTAAGAACATTAGGATTTGTTTGCAATTTCAATATTATTGAAATTAGAAATTTCCTCCTGTTTCTTTTCCATCTCCTTCTCTCTTTTTTCCAACACTTCTTCTGCCTGGACTGTATGGCCAAGAAATCTAAGTAATGAGTGTGGAATCCCGTTATTTTGAATAATATCTGTATACACTAAAGCAGAAGGTCTGATATGTCTTTGTTGAGTTTTATAATCAATTTCCACCAGCCCGAATCTGGGCTCAAACCCTAAATGCCATTCAAAATTATCAATTAAAGACCAATAGAAAAATCCCCTGACATTAACTCCTGCTTTTATTGCTCTTGCCACCTCTTGTAAGTAAGAAATTAGAAAACGGTTTCTGCGGTCGTCATTAGTGGAGGCAATGCCGCATTCGGTTATATATATAGGTATATCATCTGCAAAATCTGTTAACACTTCAAAAATTCCTTCCGGATAAATCTCCCAGCCAAGGTCGGAAACATCATGGATCTGGCCTCCTATCTCACTTTTCTGCGGCGTCCAGCGTTTACCTTTAAAGCGGATATGGAAGTAATAATTAATGCCCAAAAAGTCATGCGTGCCGCGGGTGAAAAAATAAAATAAATGATTTGCAAGAAGGTCATTTAAAGAAACGGTGATCTGCTCTTTAAATGAGTGTTTATGATACGATTCAAAAGAAAGGATATTGTTTGCAATGCCAACCGGTTTTCCTGCCGGAAATAAAGAGTGCAAATATTTATAAGCCTTTTTGTGGGCAGAAGTGAGGTTTAAAAATGTTTTGACCTGTCCTAACCAGCTTTTTTTAGCATGCGGCCAGGCCCTGTCTATATAAGTTTCATAAATATATACGCCGGGTTCATTTAAAGTTACCCACAAATCAACAAAATCTGCAATTTCCGGGACAATTTTTTTAACAAACCTGACAAAATATTCAACAGTTTTTCCATTTTCCCACCCTCCCTTATCTGCTACCCATTTAGGCAGGGTAAAGTGCCAAAGGGTCAGCATCACTGTTATATTAAGTTCCTTAAGTTTTTTGAGCACCTTAATATAGTGATCTATTTCTGCCTGGTCAAATTCGCCTTCCAGGGGTTCAATCCTGGACCATTCAACAGAAAGCCTATGGGAATTATGGTTTAAGCTTTTAATCAGCTCAAAGTCAGATTCATAACGGTTATATTGGTCACAGGCTTGCCCTGAGCGTAAGTCGAAGGGCTGGTGTTTTTGCTCCCATTCCCACCAGTCATTACTGGTATTATTGCCTTCTACCTGATGGGCCGAAGTAGCTGCTCCCCATAAAAATCCCTGGGGAAAACGGATAGTCTCGTGGTCATGTTTTTCCTTTGGGTGTTCCCCGGGCAAGGATTGATTCTTGGGAAAATTCTTTTGGGGGGAGTTTTGTTGGGACATAATTCCATCTTAAAGTAGAGAATACATATTTGTAAAGCATTATTGACAAAATATGTGACGGCCGTAGTATATTTTGTATATGGGCAAAAAAGAAAGTATTGGAAAGCTGGTGCTTTTGGCTTTGGAAAAAGCAGTTGATGGTTATGTTAGATTTGAAGATTTTACCTATCATCACTATCGCTACCATTATGGAATTCCTGAGCTTAAGAAATCTTCTCTTGCACAAGCTATTAAAAGACTCCGGGAAAAAGGGTTTGTTGAAAAAACTACTCTAAAGGATGAGGGTAAGATAATTTTTAAATTAACAGAAGCTGGTAAAGAATTTCTTTTACTTTCTAAATCTGATGAGGAAATTGACTGGGACGGGAAGTGGAGGATTGTGGTTTTTGATATCCCTGAAAAGCAGAGGAAAATTAGGAATATCTTGAGGAGCAGATTAAAAATGTGGGGTTTTACCCCATGGCAACAAAGTGTTTGGGCTTCTAAGAAGAATGTGACTGAGAAATTAAGGCGGTTAATAAAAGAATTAGAGATTGATGACTGGGTATTGGTTTTGGAATCAGATAATGCAGGTCGTTGACAAATTTATGGACGGCCGTATGATATTTTGTATGTTGAGTTAAGAATGCTGCGGCTCAAGTTTGCAAATTAAATTTTCGACAGCTTCTTGGTCTGATTTAGATAAAGGTTCAATTCCAGAAATGACCTCTAAAGTTAAAGGTTCTTTGCTGTGAATCATGATTTCCTTATCTGATTCAATTCCTGGCACGAGATGATAATTTGTAAGTTGCTGGTTATAATATAAAATTACTCCTCTTCTGCTAATAGCTTGGGCTAGAATTTCCTTTAACTGTGGAAGCGATAGATTAGACTGCGCAAGACCCAGTTGTGATGGTTCCTGCCAATCTGCACTGTCTTTATAAAGGTCGAAAAAAAACTGAAGAATATCATCTTGACATTGCGTTACTAAGTCTGGAAATAGCAGATGAGTCAAAGCTATCAATGGATGCGGTCCATCAACTTGTATACCAGTATAGGAGTGGAATTGATGTGGTATAGCATTGTATGCTGCATAAAAAAGTAGATGAGGTCTAATGGCATCTTTTGAAAGATCTTCAGGGTCCAGATTATTATAGAGCTTGTTAACTAAACGTGGCTTAAGAGGTTGTAATTGATCAATGAAAGGATAAGCATAGTAAAGATAGCCTCCTTTTTTCAATAATTGTTTTTGATAAGGTAATAGATCAGGATCTTTAAAGGAGGCATTCCATGGAATTTCTCCAGACTCTACAGCTTTCTGTAGAAACTCAACACTATTACCATAACCGGCAACAGCTTGCTTGCTATAACCTTCTGATAACCAGTGTCTTACCAGCTCGGGGGTTGTTTTTTGCATAATTAGTTAATGGCAATTACAGAAACTTTAACTTTATCATCCCTGTATTCAAATCTGAGTTCAACAGGCTCGCTTCTAGGATTGGTGATATAAAGGTTTTGGCGTGTGTTAGAGCCTAGAGCTTTGGGATTTGAATAAATAGAAACACCATATTCTTTGGGAATATCAGGAATATTGGCAAAATTATGATTTGTCGGGGCTTCTACTTCCAGTCCGGCATCCCTGGCTGCCCAATTGACCAAAGATGCTAAATGACAAACCCCGTCCCCGAATAAGTACCCGTCTGTTTTAAAACCTTCTTGAGAGTTAAAGTGAGCATTGGTGGTCTTGACAAGAGTTTGTTTGTATTTTTGTTCAACATCTTCATGATAGGCAAAAGTTTGACCCGGATTTAAGCGGAGTTCGTATGAAAATGGTTTTGTTATCTCGTTCCATTTAATATCAGATGCCTTAGTAACCCTGTCAGAAAAATAGGCAAGATTTAAAAGGATGTTGTTTTTGAAAACTTCATTGACAAAGTTGTCAGGGTAGCGGTTTGAAAGAGTCATCTCGCGCTGAGATAGTAAGTATTCACCCTGAACTGGGCTGATAAAGGGGGGATTACCCTCCAGTCCTAAAAATGGGCCAAAAGTTAAGGGAAAATTTGTGATAAGACTGCTGCCCTTTATTTTAATACCTGTTCTTTTGATAGCAGGATTGGGTTATTGGCGGTATTCTGCCAGCCAGCAAAATCTTACTGACACGCAATCATCTGAGACTGAAACGGGTGAAGATTTGCCCTCTTTGGAAGTACCTAAAACTTTACCCGGGGCTACTATTGAACAACGGGTAAAGAGTTTGGAGGATACAATAATCAAGCTGGCTGCCCAGGTTAATAATTTAAAACCTTCAGCCTCTTTGTCTCCAGGCACTCAGAATGCAAAACTGACTGATGTAGAATCTGCAGTCACAGAACTCAAAGCCCGGGTTTCAATACTGGAAAAAGCTACTCCTGCCCCTGTTACGGTTTCCGGCAAAGCCACGGTTTATATTCCTCTGGGTGCAGGCGGGTCCTGGTCTGATATTGACTGGAACAGCCTTACAGAGTATGAAATATCTTTAAATCCTGATAATTACCCCGGTTATACAGGAATGAATCTGGAGGTAAATTTCAGACTGGTAGAATCAGCCGGCACAGGGTCGGTCAGGCTGATAAATGTAACAGATAACAGTGCTGTATCTGAACAACTGGATACTACAGCCACTGCTTTTGCTTTGAAAACCTCTGCCTCATTTAAGTTGCCTGCAGGCACAAAAACTTATCGTTTGCAGGTCAAAAGTACCCAAAGAAAAGATCTTTTTATCCAATCAGCCAGGATTAAGGTGAATTTTTAGGGGCGCGTGAAGGTTGAACAAAGGTAACTGTGGACGGGTAAAATGGTGTATTAGATTTTATTATACCGTTAAGTCCCTGGCCATTAAGAATAATAGGTTCAAATCCTCTATTTCTTCCAGTGAGATTAGCTTGCAAGTTGAATTCTTTTGCAACTTCTTGTACCAGTTGAAGCGCTGCAGTAATTTTGTTACCAGAGATCAGTATTAGATTAACAGTTAATTGTCCATCTGGTGAGGAAAAAAGATAGCGGGAATCGGGTTGAGGTCTTTCTGGTTCCACATTCAGATTTGTTGGGTTGGTGTCTGAAATAATGGCGTTGCTTCTGAGCCTGTCAAGTAAGTCATAGACTGCGGTATTACTCGGGCCATAGCGCGGATGATTACAACGGTCCTTACGCTCTTGTGCCTCTTTTATTGCTTCCTCATCCGGTAGAGTAGCTTTTGACTCAATAAGCTCTGTTGTCATAAAGACTAAGATTATAGAGATGAGGCTGAAGCTTGTCAATTATAGACTAAATGCAGGGGCGGAAGGAATCGAACCCTCGTCATGGCTTTTGGAGAGCCAGGTCCTACCACTGAACGACGCCCCTAAACAGGTTTAGTATACCAGTACCAATTCTAGTTTTAAAGTTTTAAAAAACATACCAATTATTCGCCATTGCGAAATATTGGTATGAATGATTTAATGTTTAATACTATTCTCTTATTATGATAAAAGATGGTTATCCAACAAAGAAAGAAATACTACTCCTTTTAGGAGTAGGTACTCTACTTGCTGCTTCCATTGTAATGCCTGGGTTAACAGTTGCTGCCGGAGCAATCATGAGGGCAAAAAGAAAACATAATTGGCAGCAAGATCAAAAAGCCTGGAAAAAATTTAATGCTCCATTGCTTCGTAGAAACCTAAAAAGACTATATGAACAAAAATTAGTAGAAGTGGTTGAAGAAAAAGGGCAAGAAATCATCAAGCTTACACAAAAAGGACATATTAAATATTTAAAATATCACATTGAGGATTGGTCAAATGAAGATCACAGCTGGGATATGAAATGGAGAGTGGTAATTTATGATATTAATAAACTGAAAAAATCTAAACAAGAATCATTTAGACGTATGCTGAAGCAGATGAATTTTTGGCCTTTGCAAAAATCTGTATATTTGACTCCATACAAATGTCAAAAAGCAGTAGGTTATTTAAGGGAATACTTTTAATATAGGAGAAGAAGTTATGATTTTAGAAGTAACTAAGCTTGAAAATGATCTGTTTTACAAACAATACTTTGGTTTGTAATATACCAAAAATTCGCTCGAGCGTTCATTTGGTATGAAATTCATGAGGCTCGCTGATCTCTAAAGCTTAACTTCATTATGCGGAGTAGATTTCCTGCATTGTTTACAAAACTTACTCAAAGTTAGCTTTTCTTTTATATTTACCGTGTTTTTTGATGCTGTATAATTCCTGTTTTTACAAACAGAACACTGCAGATTAAATAAATTCCGGTTCCCTTTTTTTGCCATATCCAGGGATTATATATGAGGTTTGGGCAAGTTTGCAAGCCTGGTAATTAAAACCTTATCAACCCTATTGCCATCCATATCAACTACTTCATATCTATAATTTTCAAATTCAAAATTATCTCCTGATGCAGGAATGCGGCCTGATTTATGAGTAATCAAACCTCCTAAAGTATAGTAGTTTCCGCCCTTTTCTCCCGGAAGCCTGTTAATATGAAAATGCTCTTTGAATTCATCTATCGAAAGCAAGCCGTCGACTAACCATGAATTGTTTTCTCTTTTGGTAATCTCTTTATCATCGAATTCATCAATCGTTGGAATATCACCAACTATTGCTTTTAAGACATCGTCAAGCGAAATTAAACCCTCTACATTGCCATATTCATTAACAACCAGAGCAATGTGTATACCTGATTTCTTGAATAACTCCAGTACTTTAAGTACCTTCATTGTAGCAGGAACAAAAAGAGGTTTATGTAGGGAGCGTTTCAGGGCAATCTTTTCCTCCACCAGAAAATCTATCAGTAAATCTTCTGCCCTGATAATACCAACAACTTTGTCAAGGGTATCCCTGCATACAGGATAGTGGGAATGTGGATGTTTTGACATTTTACTACGGATAACCTTAAAAGAACTATCGATATCAAGCCATATTATTTCTTTGCGGGATGTCATTAAAGAATTTAGTTTTTTATCACCTAAGGCAAGGGTCCTTTCCAAAATATCTTTCTCCGCAACTTCAAAGACCCCTGTTTTGGTACCTTCACGGATAAGCATTCTAACTTCATCTTCGCTTACCAATGCTTCATCCCTTTGTTTAATTTGTAAAACATCCAGTACCAAATCAGTTGAAATGCTCAATATTTTTACAATAGGATCAGCAAATGAAGATAAATAATTCATTGGTTGCGAGACTAGTGAGGCGATTTTTTCCGGATTGCTGAGCGCAATACGTTTTGGGATAAGTTCTCCAATAACGAGTGAAAGATAGGTAATTATTAAAACAACTATACCTACACTCAAGATATCGCTATAGGGATCAAGTGGAGGAATTGCGCTCAGTCTTATTGATAAAGTTTCTGCAACTGTTGCGCCTCCAAATGCTCCTGCTAAAATGCCAACCAGGGTAATACCTATCTGTGCTGTTGAAAGGAACTTGTTTGGATTTCTGGCAAGCTCAAGAGCAACTTGTGCATTTTTATCTCCCTCATTTATTAATCGTTGTAGTCTATGTTTCCGAGATGAAACTATTGCTATTTCTGCCATGGCAAAAACAGCATTTAGAAAGATTAATAACAGTATAATAATAATTTCCATATAGATTTTAATTACATTATACCTGATATTAAGCCTTACTGTTTTATTACGGCCAGCCACAGATTGTTACAGGCGCAGTTGAGATTTCCTGATATTGGAATAAGGCTGCTTGATATGAATGGAGTTGAGCTTGATCAAGAAGGGTTAATGCAGCTTGAGGATATGAGAAAGGATGTTTATGTAGGATTAACGCCCTTTGTTTCTCTGGGCAGGAGCCGGTATTAGGGTGGGACTCGCCTTGGACCTGAGAGATACTATCATACCAAACTGGATAAAGGTGTGTATATGGTTCAAATTAACGAAAGAATGATTGATCACGATATCAGAATGATGGGTATAGCTGCGGATAGTCCTACTTATGAAAATAGGTTTGTAGCCAGCCTTAGCAGAACAGTTATGAAATCATCAGCTGAGGTTTTGCTCAGGGAGAAATTTAGCCCGGAGGAGCAAGGAATTAAATGGGGTGATCTTCGAGATGTTCGAACACAAGATTTTGGTAATACTCCTCATTTATCACCAAAAATCTTTTTACCCCCTCTTCCTGTAGGTGAGTACATTAGAGGTAGAAGATTTCTTGCAAAGCATAGCCATGAATTAGTTGCAGTTAGACAGAATTAGGGATAATCCTAGGGTTGTTTGCCGATATATTTATTAGTCATAAGGGAATTAAGCACAAATCCCATAGTATTGACTTTTTGACTGATAAATGGTAATATATACAGCTACCTATGAAAGAAGCTGCTCAACAAGAATATGTCCCGCTTCCAGAGGCTCATACCGAAAGAGTTAATGTTTATTTGCTAATTCCTGAATGGATTGATCCTAAAAATATAGGTGTAAACCTAAGAGGAATTGAAAGCCTTTGTAGACTAAGCGGGTTAAGGTCCGTTGTCATAGCGGGCTCTACTGGCAAAGAAACATCAAAAGAAATTCCTGCAGTTGTTGGATTTAATCAAGAAGGCGGTGCATACGCTGCCAAATCTCAGGCTGAGGTTGCCGTTCCTTTGCATGACGGTAATTTTACTTATGATTCATACCAGAGTTTTTTCCCCCGATGTGCAAGGTGGGCTGATGCTAAAGTAGAGATTAACATGGCTGAAATGACTCAAAGAATTCAAAGAGATACTACTGTAAGCGTCCGAGATGCTGGCAGGTGGGTAAGAGATTTGAATGGGGCAATAAAGGATGGGTTGTTTACTGTGGGTAGCAAGCATTTAAATCAAAGTATGGAAAAAGATGAAAAGATATTTTTCTGGGGTGTAAGTGCCTGTTTGATGGGTGCCATCTATGCTCAAACACTGGATATAAGTTTGATTGTCCCTTCTACACTACTAGCCTTGCCTTTGGCAGGAATTGCTAAACATGTTACTGATTATGCTCATTATTTAAAAGCTAGAGTTGAAGGCGTTGCCAGCGAAGGTTACAGATGGGATATTTATCCCACTACGCCGTACACTAGAAGGATGGCTTTTACAACTCTGGCTGCTTCAACCACCTTAATTAAGGATATATCTCTTAACAAGGCTTAAATCCAAAATAAATAAAGAATATTATTTTAACCTTAAAGACTATGGTCAAGAGGAGATTGATATATGCCAAAACTTCCAAAAACTAAAAATAACTTCATATTGCCAATAAGGTAGCGATAGGATAAAGTCAAAGTTAGAAAATGACCGGTAAAACTTACGCTTTTATAGATGCTTCTAACCTGTTTTATGGCGGAGAAAAAAGTTTAGGCTGGAAGATTGATTATTTAAAACTTATCAAATATCTAAAAAATAAGTATAAGGTGTCAGAAGTGTTTTATTTTGGCGGTGTGGAAACTCATGGGTATAAGTATGATTATCTCGAGAGCGAAACGGTTCCTTTAAAAGAATTGGAAAAGAGGCTAGTTGATTATATTGATCGGGAAGGTAAAAAGTTAGATGAGGCGAAACTTCTTTTACTTTCTCGGCATCTCCAAAGAATCCGCTTTTATCTTAAACTGCAAGAATTTGGTTATAAACTTTACCTGAAGCCAGTAAAAACATACTACCAAGAAGACGGAAAAACTGAAAGAAAGGCTAATTGTGATGTTGAAATGGCTTTTTACTTAATGAAAGAAAAGAATAATTTTGACAGGGTTTTAGTTTTATCAGGGGATGGAGACTTTTTGCCAGTATTGAAATATCTGAAAGAAACTGGGAAAGAAGTGATTGTTTTAGCTCGTGGACCAAGAACAGCCAAGGAAATTCGCCAATTTGCTGGAAGCAATTTTAGAGATTTTGTCAGGCTAGAAAAGGATATTAAATTTGAAAAGAAGGCATAAGCAGAGCTTGCCTTTTGCTTCGCAAAACGTAAAAAAAAGAAGCGGACATACGAAATATCCGCTTCATGTTTAGTAACTGTATGTTACCACAAAAAGTCTTCAAAAACAATGTAGAAAGTTCTAAATTCAAAGAAATAGCCTTACAACAAACTAAACATGGTAAAACTACCCTGCCCGCAACGCTTTGCTTGCGATAGCAGGCGGGCCTGCCAGTTTCACTTGGAGCCGACGATGGGGATCGAACCCATGGTCTCTTCATTACCAATGAAGTGCTTTACCACTAAGCTACGTCGGCTAAAAATATAACTAGAATGTGCTCTTCCCGGGTTAACACTGATTTAAAATCATCCGCTTAACGCGGACTAGGTTGTAGTTAACCCGTCAAAGTAACGTTAGTTACTTTAACCCACTGAGCCATGTCGGCAAACCAGTTTATTTTATATTATTTTATAGAGTTTTCCAACATTAGCGAATGCTTAGGTAGAAACTTGTTTTGTTATGTCTTCTCAGGTAAAATTCCTTTGACTATGAGTCAAATAGAAGGTTTAAGATATCCTCAGAAGTTGGTGCATAAATATGGTGCCAAAGCAGGACTTTTAATGCAGGTGGCAAGATGCCTGCCAGAAATCCCCCAAATGCCAATGGTAGTCAGTGAGATTGGCGAACAGCCGGGAGATTTTCTGGCCCGGGTAGATAAAGACGGAATTCCCTGGCCAAGAATATTCAGGTCAAGCGCGACTGTGGAATTATGCGGTTATGAAGGCATTTTTACTACTTGTGTAGTTGACACTTTTAAAGGACAAGACGGAATTGCCAGATACTTTAACGTAGATGGAAATTATAAATTACTCAAAGATGATAAGGAATTCAATCAGAGACTTGAAGATTTGGTAAGAGGAATAGCTCACCCTCAGGACGAAAGGTCGCTACCAGAAGCAGATAGGGATTATTTTCCTTCTGAAATCAATGTAATTACAGCACCACTAGCCCCTTGTAAATATACAGGCACTCTTATAAAGCATCCAAACAGGCCTGATCTTTATTTAACAACAATAGCTGACAGTAACAAAAGCAAAAAAGAGGGTAAACTTACCCTGCAGTATAATCCTCGAGGCAGGTTTTATATCTTTGGCAGTATTTACCGTAATATTATTCGTTTAGATGATGTGCCAGAAGATGAGCTAAAAACTGTAACTGGCTGGCATGATGCTATTGCAAAGATTTTGGACCCAAGATGGGTTTATGTAATTGAATATGGTTTAATGCCTGCTACTTTATTTCAGGTTCACTATTTTAAGCCGATCCATAGACCTGATTTTAGGTTTGACTGTCGGCAAGTAGGGCCGTCCATGCCAATTGTGATTGGGGTAACGGACAAAAAAGGACAGGATTTTGAGGTAGTTTTTGAATTTACAAGACAGTTTGAAACAGACCTGCCTGTTTTATATGTTTGCGATCTACATAATGGGTTTTGGGATTGTTTTAGGGAAGATACAGAAAAAGAGCCACAAGGGTATGTTTTTACAGATGGCGGAGGTATTTTGGCGCACAGAGATGTTAAAGCCTTGAGAAAATCCAAACTGGCTTTAATATATCCAGATGGAATTGGACCTCGAGGATTAAATAGAGAAGGAATGGTTGTTAATGTGGTGAGCAACGGTAGAGAAGTTCGGATAAAAGATAAAGTAACAGGGGAAGAGATTTCTTAGTTACCAAAATAGATAGGAACAATTGCCTAGAAGAAAATCCTCCAAAGGCAACGATTGAGCCCCCTAACAGAATCGAACTGTTGTCGACGGTTTACAAAACCGCTGCTTTACCACTAAGCTAAGGGGGCACAACAGGGTATATTCTACCAAGTTTTAAGATCAAAGTACAAAGCTTAAGATGGAAATGAAAAAAGAGGGTAATAGATAAAAATATCAGCAGTTCCGCTTGAAACTTCGTTTCAATGCGGCTCCTCTGATATTTTCTCGCTATGCTCGAAAATAATTCCTCCCTACTATAGTCGTTAGCCGGATTTTCTCCTCAGGTAACCTAAGGTGGGTGTTTTGGTGTCCGCTGCTTTAAGGCTTTGGACCACACTTTAAACTCCCGTAAAGTATCAAATCAGTGAAGAAAAATATTCCAGCTTTAAACGTGCTAGGTAGGGCAGTCCTTCGACTCCGGTTCGATTTCTCTCACCATCGCTCAGGATTGTAATCCTTTGGGCCATCTACTTAAATGTCCTTTAGGATAAATTAATATTAGTACGAAAAAGATCATTTTGTCAAGTGGTTGTCAACACTATAACCTTTAATCTGCTGTAATTTCCACATAAATACTTTTGCTTTTGATTTGGCAGAGGTATAGCCTTTGGTAAAATTTAAGGCTTCTTCTAAAAGTCTACGGTCAATCTGTTTTGCCAGTTTAATATAAAGGGAGTAATGCTTAATATCTTGTAAGCTTTCTGCCAGGTAAACCCCATACATTTGAAATTCTTTAGAGATATTTTTAGGCCGGTTTTTAAACTTAACCTCAGCAATGGCTTTGGCAATTGACTTCATTTTGTTTCAGCTGAATTTGTTGCTTCTTTAAGCTGATCCAGAGCTTCCAGGTAATCTTGTTTTAGTTTTATAGCCTGCTGTAAAGCCTTGATTGCTTCCTCTTTCTTGCCTGTTGAGAATAAAATCAGGGCTTTATTGTAATAAAGTTTTGGATCAGTTGGAGCAAGTTTTAAACTTTCGTCCAAAGTTTGTAAAGTTTTATCAATATAATCTTTGTCAATTAAGGAAAGCTCAAAGTAAGTCCTGACAGCTGTCCGGAAAAATGACACATTTTTCGGGTGTTCATCCAAAATTGATTCTGTTTCGACAACAGCTTCATTTTTTAAAGCAGCAGATAAAGTTGCATCAACTTCTTCCAAACTGACTGCAGCCTGGGCTGCGGCAAAGGAGAGCTCTGATCTATAAAACGGCTCGCCCGGGTTCAGTTCTGAGGCGGTTTTTAGCTCATTGTATGCCCTGCCGGGATTGCCCATATCAGATGCTTTTTCTCCTTTTGCAAAAAGGGTGTCCGCGTACCAAAGCAGGAAGATGGAATAGAGAAGATAGAGGATGGAAAAAATCACAATGCCCTGGGCAATTTTGGTATAAATTTTCCGACGATAGATGATAGAAAATAAAAAATGGACTTTTGAAGATGGAAGATGGAGAATGGAAGTGGAGCCGGTTGCAACAAAAGCAAGTGCTGGAAATAGATAGAAAAAGACAGCAATAATTACTACTGAAAAGAGGAAAAAGTTGGAAATCAGGTAGGAAATGTAGGAAGCCAAAAGTGCAAAGTGCAAAGTGTAAAGTTCAAAGTTAGAGGTTAAAGTTAAAAGTTTTGTCTGGTTTACTTTTAAGTTTTGAGTTACAGTTTTGACCTTTGAGTAAAGAAAACTTCCAATTACCAGGATATATGTTCCAAACCCTACGACTCCTGTAGTTGAGAGGTAATTTAAGTACTCATTGTGTGCTTTATTGTATAAAAAGTCCCATTCAGTGGTTAGGTTGTGTAAAGTGGGGCGGTATGCATAATAAGAATAGGCAAAAGTTTCCAAGCCTGAACCAAAAATGGGATAATTTTTAAAAATATCCAAAGCACCTTTCCATACAATCAACCTGATTTGTCCTGATTCAGTCCCGCCATTTTCCAGTTGGGTACCTCCTGCAGAAGGAGGATTACTTTCAGAAGGCGGTAGGGATATCCCGGGCCTTACAGGAGCAGCGAATTTGGAAATTAAACGGAAGTCAGTTAAGGCAGAACCAAAAAGAAGGTTGATTATCAGAAAAGAAATGAGAATTACTGCTAATTTTGTCATTCTGAGCGAAGCGAAGAATCTCTCGCGCCTGCCTGCCGGCAAGGCAGGAATGCGAGAATCTGAAACAAGTCCCGACTTTGTCGAGGACACTCGATGAAATCGGTGTTCAGAGATCACATAACTAATAAGAAAAACTACTAATCCTCCAATCAGCCCTAATGTTGGTCCCCGGGAATAAGTAAATGTAAAAGCCAGATAGTATGTAGTAAGTAGTATGTAGTAAATAGTAAGGGATGATTTTTTGGTCGCAGTCAATAAAAAATAAAAGGCCGGGAAGATGAGCATTGCTAGGTAGGAAGCAAGCCAGTTAGGTTGACCCAAAGTGGCAAAAACCCGGGCCTGGACATCCTGGATCCAGCAGGAATTGTTAAATTCCCCCCTTAAAATCAGGCAGGAAACAGATCCTCCAAAGTGTTCTAAAATTGCCCACAAAGAGATGATAAATCCGGAAGCCAGCCCGAATTTTAAGGTAGTTTTAACTTTGTCAAAATCCATGTTAGAAACAAAAGCCCAATATAATAAAAGGTAGGAAACAGTAGATAAAAGACCGCCGTTTAATCTGGAATAATAACCCCAGATAGAAGTATGAGTATCAATTGAAAAGATGGTTGATAAAATATTGGCGCCTAAAAATAAAAGCAGGGGGATATCCAATGGAGTTCGATTAAAGATTAAAGATTTACGATTTATGATTTTTAAAAGCCAGGCACCTGTAATAACAATAGTAAAGCCGTAAACTAAAATCATTTTATTAAATTCAAAAAGTTCATAATTTAAAGAGGTCCAAAAAAGGGGGGTTAAGAAAAAGAGCAGGTAAAAAGAGTAAGGAATAATTCTATTTAACATAGCCAAACTATCCTAGCAGAGACGAAAGTGCGGGGCAAGTAGTGAGGCAAAATATATGACGGCTGTCGTACGGCCTTGAGTTTGTTTTTATTTAAGACTTATAGTAGAATTCACAATATGTTTGAATTGGAGCCGAGACAATTTATTTACAATAGAACAGGCAATTTAGCCCAAACAACTACTCTAGATCAGGAACTGGCAGGTTTATTTATGCGTATTTCCGACTTAAGGAGAGATGTAGTAATAGTAGATTCTGATAAAAAACCGGAAAAATCTGCTGTAGCTGTAGGTGCTGATGTCTTGGCCTGGCGTTCCATTGCTCCTTTGAGTGAACTTACTAAAATTGCCCTTAGGCCGGGGAAATTTCATCAAATCGAAATAGTTGACGGTCGATACAGAGTTTTGGTTCATGATCGAATTATTGATGATGATATTAAAAAACGAGGTTATCAAAATAGGGAGGATTATGAAGGACAATACCTGACAAGACTGCAAAAAGAAATCAAGTCAGCTGCTTGTGAAATTTTATTTAGAGAGAAACTGGGACTACATGATCAAAGAATAAACTGGCTGGTTTATTCCATGTACATCCCCAACATATTTAGTGACTTGTTGAGGGGGGATTATGAAGCGGCAGCAATAACTTTAGGGATTTCAATACTGGCAGGGAATTCAATATTAAACGTATGGAGAAGTATAGAGATCGACAGACGTATAATGCAAGGTGACCGTTTACCTCTTTATCTTACTCCTAGGCCCTGGCAAGAAATCCTTTATCCTGTCTTGCCGGTTGATAAATGGATAAAGGGCAGGTTGTTACTTGCCCGATATGGGGAAGAGTTAATTATTCCCAGAATTTAAAATATGCAAAAGTTTAAAGAAGCAGTAAATTCCAGTTTTGACCCAGCTTTATCTTTTCGAAAAGATAAACGGTGGTTTAATCCCGTCCCTGTGCGGGTAATGGATGAGGCTACCTGTAATCTAATACAAGTTGATGATGTATACTCTGCTATTAATTTCACAAAAACACAACTAGGAGATTTCGTTTTACAGAGGTCATTAAGACAGCCGTTAACTGATGCTTTATTAATTACCGGAAAACAAAAATCACTTGACGAGCTAAGGTCTGATAGAGGACTGCGGGAAAGAATTACTCGATTCGTAGACGGTACAGTTGATGATGAAAAATTACTTCATAATTTATTTACTGGTGATTACTCTACAAGTTGGCTTGGTTCACCAAATCTCTATAAAGTATATAGAGGATCACGAAAGTTGTTACTCCATCTTGCAAATGGCCTAAAAGATATTACTCCTGAGTCTGATTATCTTAAGGTATTGGTGGATAATTTTACGGATCTTAGGCAAGATGAGGTTTATGATTTTATCCGGGGTCCAGTTTATAAAACATTTAAAGGAATCAGACGTCCGGAGGATGTTGGAAAAAGGTGGCCAGAACCTTTTATTGAATTTAAAGCAACTGATTTTAAGCCGATTCGGTTGATGGTTGCAGGTTTGCCACTTACTGGGTTTATTGGGGGTAGTGCTTTGATGGCTGTTGATCCAGCTTTTTTTGGACTTACAATAGGTTCAGAGATGATGATGATGTTTTGGACGCCAATGGCACTGACCCTGGGGCGGCGGTTTGATAATAAAAATTTTGTTGAGCCTTTGCGTGGGTTATATTTTTCAAATCCAAAAGTGGTAAATGCTGTAGAAAGTCTAGGCAAAATAGACGAACTATTGTCTCTGGCAGCTTATGCGGATTCTTTGAAGGTTCCTGTGACTTTACCTCAAGTAGTAAATGCTGAAAGGCATTTCTTTGAGGCAAGAGGGCTTAGAAATCCTGTTTTAGCAAAAAAAGATCCTGCTTATGTTGAGAACGATGTAAATTTAAATGGAGCCGGATTAACATTTTTGACTGGACCAAATAGTGGAGGTAAAACTTCTCTTTCTAAAACAATTTTGCAAACTCAAATTCTTGCCCAAACCGGTTCTTATATTCCAGCTGAGCAGGCCAGAATAGCAGTGGCTGATGGAATTTATTACCATTCTCCCATGGTTAATAAATTACAGGATGAAGAAGGCAGGTTTGGAGTAGAAATAGCCAGAACAGCAGAAATCTACTACAAAGCTACTCCGAGTAGCGTGATCGTATTAGATGAATTAATTGAAGCTACAACTTATGAAGAAAAAATTCAAATTTCAAGGGAAATTCTGGAAGATTTTTGGAAAATCGGTGGTAATACGGTTCTGGTAACTCACAATCATGAACTTGTAGAATGCTTCAGGGATCAAGGCCTAGGTCAGTATTGGCAGGTTGAATTTAAAGGGGATGGCCCAACTCACAAGATAATTCCGGGTATTTCTACTGATAGTCATGCTGATAAGGTGATGGAACGGATAGGTTTTACCAGAGGAGATAGGCAAAGATATTTGCAGGAGAAGGGTTATATTTAAAATACCCGGTCTTTATGTAGATTCAAACTATATTACGATTGTTAATACTTTGGCTGAAGATATCATTATTTGCTAAGGATTTATCCGGGTGTAATAATATCCTCCTATGATTCAAGAAGCAAAGAAAGCCTAGGGAGTATACAAGGCTGAAAGAGGGGGACACAGTTTAGCAATAATGGAAGGTCCGACGAATTGCAACAGGGCTTGTGTTTATTGTGATGTACACAAAAGAAAAAATACTGTAAGATTTTCGACAGTTGCCGAGTCGCTAAGGCAAGTTGATTGGGCATATGATGAAGGTTTTCTGTTTTTCCAATATGTTGGAGGTGAACCTCTTGCAGGCTGCCAGTTTGATGGAGGAGTGCGTCCTGGCAGATACCAGATGTGCCTAAATGGTGCCAACTTAATGTATGAAGATTTTACGGAAAAACTAACTTCATTTACTACAGAAGAAGGAAAAACCTATGTAGATCATGCATTAGAAATCATCGGATATGCTTCCCGTTTAGGTATGTTTACTAATGTCATAACTAATGGTGATTTTTTGGATAACACCTATTATCTTTCAAGGCTTAAAAAGGCAAGGTTAGATTTTCTTACTTTTTCCCTGCATTCTCCAACTGAAGCTGGTATCAGAAGCATTATTGGAAAAGCCAGGGCAACAGCAAATGCGGGAATTATTCCTACGGTAAGTGTTGTTTTTACTGCTGATAGAGCTGATATTATCCCTAAAGTGGCAAAGACTTGTGCAGCAAATGGAATTTTTTTTAGTACATCAATTGTTCAAGAAATTGGCGATGGGTTTTCAACAGTACCGGAAAAGAGCAATATTCCAACTTTGGAACAAATAGAAAAGGTTGCAAGAGAATTGGAACCACTAAGAAAGAGTGGCTTCTTAGTTAATGGTTGGAATTATTTTGTAAAAGCTATGGATTCTAACGGTAGTAGGTGGAAATGTGATCCAACACAAGATCAATTTATACACATACGCGCCCAGGGAGAAAAAGGTGAACTAGGAGTCTGTTCCGAAATGCGAACTGGTCTTGATACGGGAGTTAGTTTAAAAAGTAAAGAGTGGAGAGAAAGAAAAGAGGGGGCTGTTGATGGGTGTCCCGGTTGTTTATACAGTTGCTATTTCCGGTGCCAAAATCCAGATTTTAGAGGAGATTCGCAAACATTGATGCCTATGGTTTTAATAAAATCCGGTCACTCTGGATTAGCGAGAAAATTAGGCAGAAGAACTATTAAAGACCCTTCTGAAATAATATCAGTCCCTCAAAGCGAGCTTGAGAAATCTCAATCGTGGCTAAAAAATTACGATAGGTTACACAATAGGCTAAAAAGGAAAGGGAAAGATCTAATTGATATTGCTTCAGCGCCATTTGTTCTTGCTGCTGTTTTGGCAACTTATGTTTTTGTTTCTCTGGCAGCACGCAGAAAAGGGATAAGTCAGGATAAAGTTAATGAATACATGCTTATGAGTATTGTTTATGGTGGTATTGTGGAGCTGGGTAAAGATGAAAAGAATGATGAAATGTCTGACTCAAGGTCCTAGAAAAGACTAGTCATACCTTTGATATACTGGAACCATATACTTTCTTGCGAAAGACTATAATTCTCGCTATGCTCAAATTATGGAAGAGAAATGGGAAATACTATTATATCGAACAGAGCAGGGAGGTTCACCGGTACAGGAGTTTATTAACAGTTTGGAAATAAAGGCAAAGGCAAAAGTGGAAAGCACTATAAACTTACTTAGAGAATTTGGCACAAGATTAGGTTTGCCGCATTTTAAGAAAATAGTTGGCAGCGAGCTTTGGGAAATGCGACTTCTTGGATCAGACAATATCCGGGTTTTATATATTTCAGTAGCAGGAAGGGCTTTTCTTCTGCTTCATGGATTTAAAAAGAAAAAGGATAAAACTCCTGGTAAAGAGATAAAAGTCGCAGAAGCAAGATTGGTAGATCATAGATTTAGAAGTAGGTAGTTGTAATTATAGCAATATTGTGATATAATGATTTATATGAAAAAGTTAAATTACGTTAGATGGGAAGATTATGAAAAAGAATTATTCAAACAGCCAGGCTTTAAAGAAGCTATGGAGGAAACAAGACTTGAATATGAAATTGCTAGAGCTCTAATTCAGGCAAGAATTCAAAAAGGTTTAACTCAGGCCCAGATTGCCAAGAGAATGAAGACAAAACAATCGGTAATTTCCAGAGTAGAAAACGCCAGAACTATTCCCTCCTTATCATTTCTAAAAAGATTAGCCAAAGTGCTGGGGGCCACTTTACAGGTTCAATTCAAGATTAATCCAGCTTAAATGAAACTTACTCTGGATGAGGATTATTTTAGAAGTATTATGTTCGGGATACAGGACGGCCTGGTTTCTACAACCGGAGTAGTGGTTGGGATTTCTGCCGGGGTGCCTGATCGGGCCATTATTATTTTGGCATCATTTGTGGCAGTTTCTGTGGAAGCCTCTTCCATGGCTGCAGGCCAATATTCTTCTGAAAAAGCAGTTCATGAAATGGACAGAAGGCACAGACACCGGGATGATTTGATTATGGGGGCAGGTATTATGTTTTTTTCCTACTTGTTTGCAGGTTTGATCCCTATTTTACCCTTTCTAATTTTTCCTGCTGATATTGCCAGGATTTTAAGTATTCTATTTGCTCTTATTGGCCTTTTTGTAGTGGGTTATTTTAAGGGTAAAATTGTTAAATCCCGGCCTTTGAGAAGTGCAGCAGAAATGCTTCTTATCGGAGGCCTGGCAACAGTCATTGGTTTGATAGTAGGCAATATCTTAAAAGTTTAAGGTCTGGTCAATACTCCTGTTGTGGCAGGTTCGCAACTTGTGTTAAACTCGTTTCATGTTTGGCAGTATCTGGCAGTTTTTTTCACACGACATTGGCATAGATTTGGGTACTGTTAATACTCTTGTTTTAGTAAAAGGTAAAGGGATTGTAATCCGTGAACCAACTGTTGTGGCCCTCCATAAAAAAACCAGGCAGGTTTTGGCAATAGGGACTGAGGCCAAAAGGATGTTAGGCAGGACTCCTGCAGCGATTGAGGCAGTCAGACCTTTACGGGATGGGGTAATTTCGGATTTTGACACAACTGAGGCAATGCTTCGTTATTTTATTCATAAAGTGCACGAGAGTCCCGGTAAAGGGATATTTTCTTTACCCAAGATCCCAAAACCCAGGGTTGTCGTGGGTATTCCTTCCGGAGTAACAGAAGTAGAAAGAAGGGCTGTGCAGGATGCCTGTATATCAGCCGGGGCAAGAGAAGCCTATTTGATAGAAGAACCAATGGCTGCAGCTATTGGTGCCAAGCTTCCGGTGGAAGATCCGGAAGGTGTAATGGTTGTAGATATCGGCGGGGGCACTACCGAGATTGCGGTGATATCTTTGGGAGGTATGGTGATCAATAAATCTTTACGGATTGCAGGTGATGAACTGGATGAAGAGATTATAAACTACATGCGGACCAGATACGGGATGTTAATTGGTGAAAGAACGGCTGAGGAAGTCAAAATAGAAATAGGTTCTGCCTTTCCTGTTGGTAAAGATGATATGGTAACTGTTATCCGGGGTAGGGATTTATCAAACGGTCTCCCGAAATCTTTAAAAGTAACAGCTGCTGAAATCCGGGAAGCTTTGACTCCAATAGTTTCGCAAATGATTACTGCTATTGCGGAAATTTTGGAAGAAACTCCGCCGGAGCTTTTGACAGATATAGTTGAAAGAGGAATATATCTGGCAGGAGGAGGGGCGCTTTTACGGGGTTTGGATAAAAGGATAGCAGAGGAAACTAAGCTGCCGGTTTATGTGGCTGATGATCCTTTAACTACGGTAGTTCGCGGCTGCGGAGAAGTTTTAAATAATTTGGATTTACTGTCTAAGGTGAAAGTTACAGGTGGCCTGCGTTAAAACTGCTGTTTCCCTTGCTTGTCATTGCGAGGAGCGAGTGAAACGAGCGACGTGGCAATCTATATTAAAATCAAGATTCCTACGCCACGTACCGTATGGTACATGGCTCGGAATGACAAAATGAAAAAAGCCATTCTTTTTGATATTGACGGGACATTATTAGATGCCGGAGATTTTGTTTTCAGAGCCCGGGACTATACTTTAAAATTTCACGGTCATAACCCCTCTGAGGAAAAAATTAAAGCAGCTATGGGTATACCTCTTGTTGAATTTTATCAGATAGTTGTGCCAGAGGCTGATGCGCTAAAGCTTGCTCAAACTCATATGGAATTTCAGGAAAATAATTTTCAATTGATAAAGCCATACCCTAAAACTTTGACAACCTTAAAAGCTTTAAAAGCTGCAGGATTTGTCATGGCAGCTGTGAGTAACAGGACAAGGGATAGTTTGTTGCGTTCTTTAAAAATGACTAAAGTTTATAAATACCTGGATGCAGTATTTAGCGCTGAAGATGTTAAAAACCCTAAGCCTCACAAAGAGCATGTACTTGTAACGCTTAAGGCTTTAAAAGTAGAGCCTGTTAATGCCTATATGGTGGGTGATACAGAGCACGATATTACAGCAGGCAGGGAGGCTAAGGTAAAAACCGTAGGTGTATTATATGGCTGGAGGGGAGAAGATATCAAAAAGTGTAACCCGGATTTTGTAATTGATGATATTGAGGAAATATTAAATATTGTAAAATAAAGGAGTATACTAAACATATGTTACAGGTTCCTTTTTACGATCCAAATAAAAGCTATGAGGAAAATTATGATAAAGGCCCTTTTGGGGGATTTGCCGAAGGTCCTGAGCGAACCTCTGGTGAGCCCTTCGACTACGCTCAGGGTGAACCAAGGTTCAACTTTTTAGGGCAAAAAGTTTATACTCCTTTTGGGATTCCGGCCGGGCCTTTGGTAAATGCCAAATTCTGCAAGGCTGCTTTTGAAAAAGGGTTTGATATTTGTGTTTATAAAACTGTCAGGTCATCTTCTTTTCCCTGTCACCCTTTTCCCAATATTTTGGCTGTAAAACTCGAAGGTGATTTGACTTTAGAAAAAGCCCAAACAAAGCTTGTTGCAGACAATAATTACTCTGAGCCTTTATCCATTACTAACTCTTTTGGGGTGCCTTCCAAAGATCCCTTAGTCTGGCAGGAAGATGTTAAAAAGGCTGTTTCTTATGCTGGTCCCGGTCAGGTTTTGGTTTTATCTTTTATGGGAACTGTCAGGGAAAATCAAACTGAGGATGAATTTATTGCAGACTACGCTCTGGCTGCTAAATTATCTTTTGAGACTGGCGCGAAAATTTTAGAAACAAACTTATCCTGTCCGAATATCGGCAATGAAGGATTGGTTTGTTATAACCTGGATATGACGGAAAAAGTTTTGGCAGCTATCAGGAAAGAAATCGCTGATACGCCGCTTATTGTAAAAGTCGGTTATTACAAAGATGATGAGGATTTGCAAAAGCTGGTGAGTATTGTGGGAAAATATGGCCAGGCTGTTGCTGCTATCAATACAATATCTGCAGAAGTTGTGGATAATAACGGTAACCAAGCGTTGCCCGGTAAAAACAGGCTGCGCTCGGGGGTTTGCGGGGCCGGAATAAAATGGGCTGGGCTTGATATGGTCAGGAGACTAAAAAAGGTTACAGGGGACAGGTTACAGGGGACAGTAAAAATAATAGGGGTGGGTGGAGTTACAAAAGCAGAAGATTATTTTGAGTATATGGAAAATGGAGCAGATGCGGTAATGAGCGCCACCGGAGCCATGTGGAACCCCTTTCTTGCTCAGGAAATTAAGCAAAAACTCTAATTTTATATTGACAAGGTGTACATCACAGTGTGGTATAATATAAACATGAGTACTATTAGAGTCTCCGCTACATCTGCAAGGAATAATTTCTTTGAACTGCTGAACAAAGTGGCAGCCGGAACAGAGGTAATTATTGAAAGAGACTCCAAAGAAGTGGCAGTGATTGCTCCTAAAAAACAAAAAATTAACTGGGTAGAATTTAGAAAGGCTTCAAAGGCTGTTCATGGGATATGGAAGGATTACGATGAAAAAGATAATCCCCTCAGAAGACCCGGCGCCTGGCCCACTGTGGGAAAATGGGACAAAGGATTAAAATTTAAGAAGTGAAGATCGTAGTTGATAGCAGCATCATTATTGACTATCTGCGTGGCGGTAAAAAATGGGACGACTTTATTTCTGCGGTTGAAGCTGAGCAGGATGCACGATTATTTCTGCCAACTATAGTAATTTTTGAACTATTTTCTGGTACAAGCACTAAAAGTAATAAGAAACTCCGGGAAATGATCTATTTTATCAGTCAGTTTGAAAGAATAGATCTTAATGAGCAGATTGCAAGGTTGGCAGGTGAACTTTCGCGGGATGCTGGTCATCGTATTCAAGCACCCGACTATATTATTGCAGCTTCAGCTTTGCATATAAATGCTTCAGTGGTGACTTTAAATCAAAAACATTTTGCTCAAATCCCGCATCTTTCAATATATCCGGCAACGAGCGTAACGGAGTATTCTTGATTTCTGCTTTGCTCGAAATTTAGACAACAGGTTCAATGTCAATAACTGCAATAGCTTTTCTAGTTTGACCCTTTGTACCGAGTCTGGGTAGCTGGGTTGGGATACCGACTACGATAACTTTATCTCCTAAATCCAAACAAGATCTTATGAATCGTGATTGCTGTCCGGATGCTATACATCTTCTTGTAACGAATGACTCTCCGTGTCTTCCGTGTTTTGTCCGATATACCAGGCTAAAAGAAGTTGATTGAGTAGTATCATCCCGGAATGAACCTGTTATATTTGAGCCGATCCATCCTCTAAAGGAAAATATCTTCTTTTGATCAGGTTCCTCTGCTTTTTCGGTTTCAGGCTGATTTGATGGAGGAGATTTTGATTTTTCGCTAGGTCTTATAATACAGTTATTGTAGATATCAGGCGGGCATCTAGTTCCTCTCCATTCACAAGGTATTAATTCAAGTTTAGACATAAACTTTTTTCTTTCTAATTTGGTTTGAGGGAATTTTAATACTTTTTAATATCAGAATCAATCCCGGAAGCATTGTTTGCAGAAGCAATGTTTGCAAAATTACTTTTTTTAGGCTTCCTTGATTGACATTAATACTACGGCCGTAGTATTAATGTATTAATGAATGTTAAAAAAAGGATTACGGATTTTGTGCTTTTGGCTTTGGAAAAGTCTATTGATGGTTATGTCAGATTTGAAGATTTTACTTATCACCACTATCGCTACCACTATGGAATTCCGGATCTGAAAAAGGCTTCTTTATCACAGGCTTTAAAAAGACTTCGGGAGGGCGGACTGATAGAACTGGTCAGTGATGAGAAATTGGCATATAGATTAACTGATAAAGGTCGGGATAAAGCAATACTGGCAAGTTTAAAGTTTAGTGAAAAAGATTGGGATGGAAAATGGAGACTGGTTATTTTTGATGTGCCGGAAAAGAGGCGGGCAGTTCGGGATCTATTGCGCTCTAAGCTTAAACAATGGGATTTTGTAATTTTGCAGCAAAGCGTTTGGGGAACCAAGAAAAATTGTACAAAAGCTTTAAGAGATTTTATTAAAGGTGTGGGGATTGAGGATTGGGTCATGGTGGTGGAATCAGACAACATCGGCCGTTGACATTAAACATACGACCGTGGGATTAATGTCAACTAGGGATCAAGGTTTTATCTAAGAGATCCCAAACAATCTACCTACGATGCTCCTCGGATATCGAAAAGGAGGGTTTGTTTTATGATCCACTTTTATTTTAGCTAATAACCGGTAACCTACAGTATGAGTGCCATATGCTTCAGGTTTAACAAGATCACCCAATAAGTCTGGTTGTGATAACCTGTGCATTAATTCTGCAATATATTGCTCTCCTGAGACTGGAGTATCTGTTAGAGCTCCTAAAAGACTACTTGTGTAAACTAAATCAGGAGTATTTTCTCCCAGTTTACTGATTGCTCTAAATTGTGAACCATCTAGGGGAGCCGGGGTACCGTCTGGTTCCTTAATTAAGGCATAGTTTTCAGTCCGCTCCTTACGCTCATTTGTATACTCATGAACCCTAGTGGTATATTGAAGAGTTATCTGTGGTAATCCTTCTTTTGCTTCTCGAGTCATAGTAGTCCGATGTTACTACTTTATAGGTAAAAAGCAAGAGGTTATATTTTTGATTTTAATAAGTAGTTGATAGAGTGTTGATATTGCTCTTTTGTGATCATATTTTTTTCCAAATAATAATTTAAAATATCAGTTAACTTCATGGCGGCATAAACTTTACAGCCTTCTGCCTCTACTTGTTTAACTCCTCCTTGTTCCCGGTCAATTAAAACCAGCATATTGACATAAAACCCAACTGATTTGGCAGCATTCAATGCCTCCAGTTTGGATTTACCATGGGCGATTACATCATCAATAACTAAAAGCTTGGTATCCGGTTTTGGATTAACGCCTTTTTTTATAACAATCTTTCTGTCGGTATTTTGACCGATTTTTTCATAGACATCCATAAACGGAATTTTAGAAACTTCCGAAAACTTTTGGGCAATTACTAAAGCGGCTTTAGGAACTCCGGTACAAAAATCTTGAGGTGTTTCTAATTTGACTTCAGCCAAAACTTGGGCAATTTTTGTTAAAACTTCATGAGGCAGATTCCTTAAATTTACATAAATAGGTGACAGAGGTGATTCTATTTTGACCTCATGGATTTTTAAGGCAAATTCACCCGGATCTTTGGCAAAATCAATAGGGCTTGTTAGTCTTGAGGTTTCTTTCAGAGAATATGAACCATCCGGGTTTTGCTCTCTTTGAATAACTTTTGCTTCAATTTTAGTCTTTAGCAATAGATCTGCAAGTTCTTGTTGTGATTTTGTTAAAGCAGACATAATCGGCTACATATTACCACCATTGAGAGATTTATTACAGCATTTTTTTGTAAATCAAAATAATATTAAAGTTTATGAAGACACCTGAATTTGGAAGTAGTGAGGAATTTAAAGATCCAACAGGCAGAAGGAAATTCTTAGAAAATCTGGCAGCAATAGGTGGCGGAGTAGTATTGATGGGCGGGGGGTATTGGCTGGCAGAAGAGACAGCAAAAGAATGGGATAGGGTTATAGACAGGATCTGTCGTCAAACTTATAATGAGCCGGACTGTAAAAAGACCGACCCTGAGCTTTATGAAGCTGTAAAAGAGGAGACTGATGATCTTGTTTTGACTGTGGCTCCGGGGATAGCAGGTATGGGTCTTGGATTTTTGACTACAGTTGTAGGTATAACAGGGGTTATTGGTTACATTAGAAGACGAAGATTAACGTAAGATTACAATAATTTTTTTATGTCCTGGTGTAACTTTAAAGCAGCTTGTCTTGGGTCAGGGGCAAAAATAATTCCTCGGGAAGAAGAAATTATTATACCTTGCTTTTTGCTGTTTAAGCCATTTTTAATAGTATCTTCCAAATCTCCGCCCTGGGCTCCGATTCCCGGGACTAAAATCGGCATCTCACCCACAATTTCCCTGACTTTTTTTAATTCTTCAGGATAAGTTGCTCCTACTACAACAGCACAGTTGTTGTTAGTATTCCAATTATCTGCTATATGCTGGGCAATAATTTGGTAAAGTGGTTTGCCCATTCGACTTCGCTCAGGGTCTTCGACTTGAAGGTCTTGAAATTCTCCTGCGCCTGGATTTGATGTTTTAACAAGGACAATAATCCCTTTATCTGCCCTTTTTAAAAACGGCTCTAAAGATTCTTTACCCAAATATGGGGAAACTGTCACAGCATCTGCTCCCAAATCATCAAAAATAGCTTTTGCATAAATCTCATTAGTATTGCCGATATCACCTCTTTTGGCATCTAAAATCACCGGAATATCAGGATGATTTTGGTGGATATAATCAATGGTTTTCTTAAGGTCTTCCAAACCGGCAGAACCTCCTGCCTCATAAAAAGCACTCTGGGGTTTGTATGCACAAACTAAATCAAAGGTTTGGTCAATGATGGTTTTATCAAATTCAAATTCACCCTTATCCAAACCCACACAAACAAATTTCCCCTCATCCCATTTAGCAGTAATTTTATCTAAAAAAGATTTGTCCATTGATTTTTAAACTATACTATATCCGATACAGTTAATCTATCTTGAAACTTTATCAAAGTTTTCATAAAATGAAACTATGACTGATGAGGATGTAAAGAAAATATCAAAAGCCTTCGACGAAAGAATAAAACCACTCGTTGGAGAACTGGCCAAGGTTAAAGGTGAATTAGCG
>JACPEY010000031.1 GCA_016183245.1 Candidatus Daviesbacteria bacterium | reverse complement strand
CCGTTAAACTTCCTCCGCAAAATATAGAAGCAGAGCAATCCCTTTTGGGGTCTTTGCTTATTGATAAGGATGCAATTGTGCGGATTTCTGAAATCTTGCATCCCAGAAACTTTTACCGGACTGAACAGCACGGTCCTATTTATGAAGCAATCCAGGGGCTGTTTGAAAGACGAGAACCAATTGATTTGGTAACTGTCACAGAAGAGTTAAAAAGAAAGAATGCTTACGATAAAGTCGGCGGATCTGCATATCTGGCATCTCTTATAAATATTGTTCCTACATCTGCTCATATTGAACATTATGCCAAAATTATAAAAGATCATGCTCTAAGGCGGAATTTGATTACCCAGGCCACAACATTGATCCAAAGGGCTTATGATGAAGGAGAGTCAGTGGAAGAGTTATTGGAACTGGCTGAGGCAGGGATATTTTCTTTGTCGCAAGATCATGTCAGCCGGGATTTTCGGCCAATTAAGGATGCATTGACTGAGAGTTTTGACAGGCTGGATGAGCTGCAAAAATCTTCCGGCAAACTGAGAGGAGTTCCTACAGGTTTTAGGGATCTGGATTCAAAACTTGCCGGCATGCAAAATTCAAATTTAATTATTTTAGCTTCCCGGCCGGGCCAGGGTAAAACTTCTATGGCTTTAAATATTGCTCAATTTGTAGCAGTTTCGGCAGGCCTTCCTGTCGGAATTTTTTCTTTGGAAATGAGCCAGGAAGAGTTGGTGGACAGATTACTGATAGGTCAGGCTGATATTGAAGCCTGGAAGTTAAAAACAGGCAGGTTGGATGAAAAAGATTTTGATAAATTATCTTTGGCCATGGGGGAACTGGCTGAGGCACCTATTTTTATTGATGATACGCCGGGGATTACTATTTCTGAGATGAGGACTAAAGCCAGAAGATTGCAAATAGAACACGGTTTAAAACTTTTGATTGTAGACTATTTGCAGCTTGTAAAGGGGAGGAATTTAGAAAACAGGGTTCAGGAAGTTTCGGAAATTTCGCAGAACTTAAAAAATTTAGCCCGGGAGTTAAAAATCCCGGTTTTGGCAATTTCGCAATTGTCCCGGGCAGTTGAACAAAGGGGAACAAGAAAGCCTCAGCTGGCGGATTTGCGGGAATCCGGAGCAATTGAACAGGATGCAGATGTGGTGATGTTTATTTACCGGGAAGATCCTGAACATATGGAACAGGTGACTTTGGATATTCAAAAACACAGGAACGGTCCGGTGGGAGAAATTAGCCTGATGTTTAGGGCTGACAGGACAAAGTTTTACGGTATGGAAAAAACCAGGAGCAGACCCAAAGAAGAGTCTAAGAATCAGGCTGCATCAGCATAAGATCTAAGTTTCTAATTTTAGCCTTAAATTCTTCTAAAGAGCCGTTGTTTTCCAGCTTTATATCAGCTTTTTTACTGATTTTGGGAATTTCTTTTTCTGCTTTTGATTTTTCTTCTTTTAAAAATTGTTCAAAGGTAAGCCCAACTTCTCCTACTTTTTCACTTCTTGTTTTTAACCTTTGATAACGGAGTTTTTGGTCGGCTGTAATGTAAATTAAAGTATTATCCGGAAAACTCCTGACCAGCCTTACTTCAGCTGCGCGCCTGATGCCGTCCAGGATAATAATATCAGCCCTGTCTCCTTCAAAATAAAATTTGGCAGCTTTGGCAAGAGCAGTTTGGCCAAAAGTTTCACTCATCATTAGTGACAATTTCTGCAAATTAGAACGGGTGATGGGGATATCCCACAAAATTAAAGTCTGGGCCAAAATGTCTGAAAACCTGACCTGCCTAATTACTGAAGCCTCACTTTTGTCATTGCGAGGAGTCCGCGACGAAGCAATCTGTTTTAAAAAGTTCACAAATGTTTGTTTGCCGCTGCCTTTTTCACCAACTAAACCTAAAACTTTCATCATTTGTTTTTAACAGATTTGGAGTTCGGCTTGAGTTGTATTATAACAGTTTTTGTTCTAAACTTAAGCCTATGAAAAATAAAGCCAGGCTTCCGGTTTATGTCAAACCTGAGCGTTACAAGATTAGGCTCAAACCTGATCTGGATGAATTTACTTTTACCGGAGAAGAAACAATTTTTCTTTCTTTGGAAAAATCTGTAAAACAAATTACTCTGCATTCTGCTGAGCTGGAAATAGAAAGCGCAGAATTTATCCATGAAAATCAGGATACCGGGCCCGCCCGCAACGCTCCGCATATCAATGCGAGTGGGTCGCATAGCGAGGCGGGCGAGGCCGGGAAAATCTCATTTGATAAAAAATCAGAAACCGCCACTTTTACTTTCCCGAAACTTCTTCAAAAAGGAAAAGGCAAGTTGCGCCTTGTTTTCAAAGGAATTTTAAATGATAAGATGCGGGGTTTTTACAGAAGCAAATATGAAATAGCAGGAAAAGTAAAACACTTGGCCACCACCCAGTTTGAATCAACAGATGCAAGGCGGGCTTTTCCCTGTTTTGACGAGCCGTCCCACAAAGCTATTTTTGATGTGACTTTGATGGTTCCTAAGGGCATTCAAGCTATCTCAAATACAATTGAATCCGTAGTGTCTGAACACGAATCAGGCTATCAAATTATTGAATTTGCCTCAACCCCTAAAATGTCTACCTATCTTTTGGCATTTATTGTGGGGGAATTTGAATATATTGAAGGTCGTACTCATGTGTCATCCCGCCTGCGCGGGAATGACAATGGTGTTTTGGTAAGAGTTTTTACAACTCAGGGGAAAAAAGCTCAAGCAAAGTTTGCTTTGGATGTGGCAATAAAGTGCCTGGATTTTTACGAACAATACTTTGCTATCCCTTACCCATTGCCTGTTTTGGATTTGATTGCCATTCCGGATTTTGCAGCCGGGGCAATGGAAAACTGGGGGGCTGTAACATATCGCGAGTCAACACTTTTAATTGACGAAGAGCGCTCTTCAACAGCCAATAAACAATGGGTAGCTTTGGTGATTGCCCATGAATTGGCTCACCAGTGGTTTGGGAATTTAGTCACGATGGAGTGGTGGACGCATCTTTGGCTCAATGAAGGATTTGCTTCATTTATTGAATATCTGGCAATTGATCATATTTTCCCCCAGTGGGATATCTGGACTCAATTTGTAGCCAACGAAATGGGAGAGGCATTCTCTTTGGATTCTTTGAAAAATACTCATCCTATTGAGGTTATGGTTGGCCACCCGGCAGAGATTTCCGAAATTTTTGATAAGGTAAGTTATTCCAAAGGAGCCTCAATTTTGCGGATGCTTTGGCAGTATTTGGGAGGGAAAGATTTCCAAAAGGGTTTGCAGCATTATTTAAAAAAACATGCCTATGAGAATACCCAAACTGAAGATTTATGGTTTTGCTTAGAAGAGGTTTCCGGCAAGCCCGTTGCAAAAGTCATGAAGAATTGGACCTCAAAGCCCGGGCACCCGGTAATAAGGGTACAGGCTACAGGCAACAGGTTACAGTTAAGACAAAGCAGGTTTTTTTCAAGTCCGATTTCAAGGAAAGAGACGAAAGACAATACGATCTGGAATATCCCTTTACAACTGTCATTGCGAGAGGCC
>JACPEY010000032.1 GCA_016183245.1 Candidatus Daviesbacteria bacterium | reverse complement strand
GGCAGCAGGGTTTGATATTTTTTATCTTTTGACCATGAGCTTTTATCTTTTGAGGAATTTGGCAGTAACTTCCAAAAAAGCCCCGCAGTTTGTCAAAGATAAACTGCAGAGGCAAAGGAAAAACTTTTCTTTGGAAAAAGTAATAAGCCTTTATAAAGAAGTTTTGGAAATTGATTTTAAAATTAAGTCAGGATTACTGGAAAAACCCCAGGCAGAATTTTTACTGGTTAATAAGTTTCTGAATTGATTTTTTAATTCTTGAACAAACTTTAGTGATTATCTTATAATCCTGGTAAAAATATTCCTGTTTTAATAAGGAGTTAAGAGTGGTTGAGGAAATAAACACAAAACATCTTGGGTTGGATATAGGTACCAAAAATACTAGAGGGGCGATTGTTACTGAAACTGGAAATGTAATCTTTTTAGTAACTGTGCCAATAACCACTAATCCGGCTGCTGCTACCCGAGATCTTTTGGATATGCTACAAGCAAGAGTGCCTTTTGCTGAAATTGCTTCAGCTGGAGTAACCGGAAGAGGGCGAGAACTTTATGATGGTCGAGAAGGTTGGGAAGTTTTTACTTCACCCTATGCCTCTATTGCCGGATTAAGAGAGGAGAAGCCAGGAACCATTATTGAGATCGGCGGGCAAAGCTCTCGAGTAACCGAACCGGGCAACCAAGAAGGAAAGGCTTGGCGATTTACTCATTCTCCTTTATGTGCTTCCGGTTCTGGTCAATTTTTAGAGCAGCAAGCAGGGCGGATGGGGATTAGTATTGAAGAATATGGTCAAGAAGCTCTTGCTTGGACTGAAGAACCACCACGAGTAGCCACCAGATGCAGTGTTTTTGCTAAATCTGATTTGATACATTTACAACAAAAAGGATGGACAAAGTCAGCTATGTTATCTGGGTTGGCTGATGGGATAGCGCGAATGGTGAATGCGCAGTGGAAAGATGATTTTATTGCTCGAGTTTATTTCATTGGTGGTGTGGCAGCAAATCAGGCAGTTGTTCGAGCGCTTGAGAAAGTTTTAGGTCAACCTGTAACCGTTCCAGAAAATTATGACTACCGAGGTGCGATCGGAGCAGCTATTCTTCCTATAAATAAGTCTTCTGCGCCAACAGATTTTTACAGACAAAATGAGGTAAGCTTAAATCTTGATTACGTTCCGCAAAAACTTTATCCGATTTACTTGACAAATGAATGGAAACCTAAAGAACTAGAGCCAGGCGTAACAGAGGTTTACATGGGAGTTGATGTAGGATCAACCAGTACAAAAATTGTTTTAATTAATGATCGAGGTGAAGTTGTAACCAAAAGGTACATCATGACCGCTGGTCAGCCACTTGATGCCATTAAGCAGATTATGGCTGATCCGGAAATTGCTAGTTTGGAAGATAAATATAAAGTCATGAGCGTAGGTGTGACGGGGTCTGGTCGTTATCTGGTGAGTGAAGCTATTGGAGGAGACTTGGTAAAAAATGAAATTACAGCTCAAACCCGAGCGGCAAAACATATTAATCCAAGGGTTACCACGGTCTTTGAACTTGGAGGGCAAGATTCTAAATATGTCTATTTGGAACACGGGACAGTTTTAGATTATCAAATGAATAAAGCTTGTGCGGCCGGTACGGGAAGTTTTATTGATGAACTGGCTGAACAAATCCAGCTTCCCACCAAAACTGGTGAATTTGCCCGTCAAGCGTTTGCTGCAAAGCAACAGCTGAATTTAGGGGAGAAGTGTACGGCTTTTATGGGTCAGGCAGTGGCTGAGGCGCAACAAGGCGGAGCTACCAAAGGAGAAATCGCAGCTGGTTTAGCAAGTTCTCTGGTGGAGAATTATCTATCAAAAGTGGTGGGTAGTCGTCGTATCGGAGGAGAAATCTTTTTAACTGGAGCAGTTTTTTATAACGAAGCAGTGGTCGCAGCATTTCAAGCGGCCTTACCGGATCATAAATTTACCGTACCCGAGCATAAAGAAGTTACTGGAGCGATAGGGGCGGCACTTTTGGCAAAAGAGGCTCGAAAAGAAGGGGAGAGTTCCAAATTTAAGGGCATTTCCAACGTGGCCACAGCCGAAATCAAGCTTAATTACTTTAATTGCAATGGATGTGAACAATTCTGTAGCATAAGTGTTCTAAATGGTGAGAAAGGGAGAAGAAGATTTTATGGTTCGCGTTGTGATCGGTATGATGCAGAAGAGGTGGGTGGAAAAAAACGTGAGAGACCAGCCACACCCTTTACAACCAGAGAGGAATTGCTGTTTGAGGGTTATAATCCCGAAAAAGGTGATAAAAATAAGCCTATTATTGGTATTCCCAGAGCTTTGATGGCTTATGATTTAGCACCAATGATAACTGGGTTTCTAAATGCTTTGGGTTTAAGAATCCGTTATACCTCTGCTACCACCAAAAGAAATATTGAAGATGGTATTAGTAGAGGTAATACAGATAGCTGTTTCCCATTGAAATTACTGCATGGTCATGTAGAAGAGCTATTGAGGGGTAAGGGTGAGGAAAAGGTTAGTTACGTCTTGATTCCTAGCCCAGTTCATATGGGTAAAAAAGAATATGAAGGAGATGAGCGTTTTGCCTGTCCATTAGTTCAGGCTGCGCCTTCTATTATCAAATCTGTTTATAAATTAGGGGATAGATTATTGGATCCGGTAATAGATTTCTCACGGGGCGATGAAGTGGTGATTGAAAGCCTGATAGACATTGCAAAACGCTTAGGGTTTAATGAAAAAGAAGGTAAAGAAGCCGCCATGGCAGGTTTGGTGGAACAGCGGGAGTTTGAGAATAAATTGCAAGAAAGAGGAAAAAAGTTAATTGATGAACTGGCAGATGATCCTGATGCTATTGGGGTAGTATTGCTCTCTCGGGCTTACAATGCTCAAGATAGTGGGGCTAATCTTGGTATGACTGATGAGCTGGCTAAATTGGGAGTTAATCCGATTCCAATGGATTATCTGCCGCTGGATACAATCGATATAAGAGATATCACAAGAAGGCCTTATTGGAATTACGAACGTAGAATTTTAGCTGCTTCAAAAATTATTGCTGGAAACCCTAATTTGTTTGGAGTTTTTCTTTCCAACTTTGGTTGCGGTCCCAATTCCTTCATCCAAAACATGGTCGAGGATGTAATGGGTAAGAAACCTTTGGGGCAGTTGGAACTAGATGAACATGCCGCTGAGGCAGGTTACATTACTCGAATTGAAGCTTTGGTGGATACCATTAAAAGCTTTCAACAAGCTGGGATACAACTAGAGAATGATCCTAAAAGATATGCCAGGCAAATATATACTGGTATGTCGGCCGGTGCTAATGTAGTAATTTCATATATGTCAGATCATGTCCCGGTGGTAGCAGCAGCCATGCAGCACTTTGGAGTCAATGCAATACCTTTGCAAAAATCTTGTGAAGAAAGTTTGGCTTTGAGTCGGGGGATTACCAATGGTAAAGAATGTTTACCTTTTAGGGATTCAACTGGAGCGGCAATTTTGGCTTATGACCGAGGAGAATTGCCTAATGATGCTTGGTTTCTGATGGCTGGTTCTAACGGGCCTTGTCGGTTAGGTAAATATTCACCAGAGCAACAAAGAATCTTTGATGAATTAAAAATGCCCTTAAAAGCTCTAACTACAGTTTCAAATAATAATTATGGTGATTTAGGACTAGATTATAAATTTGAGTTGCTGGCTTGGCAGGGAATTGTGGCGACTGATCAATTGCAACGACTACGATGGAGGACTCGGCCTTATGAGAAATCTGGACAAAAAGGTCAAGTTGATCAAGCCTATGAAGAGTATTTGCAGAAGATAGCTCAATCTATTAGAGAAAATAAAGATAATGGTCTCGAGAGGGTAATGCGGGAAGCAAAAGCGGTATTTGAAGATTTAAGGGATTCGACTTTGGAATCACGCCCCTTGGTCGGTATTAATGGTGAAATTTATCTGCGGGCTAATGAATTTTGTAATAAAGATTTAGGGAAAGCTTGTGAAGCAAGGGGGCTTGAGGTGGTGGTGGCGCCAATGGGTGAGTGGATTGACTATGTGAATTTGCGCCGAACAGAAGAGGCTTGGTCTAATTTTATGGATCATCTTAGGAGTGCTAGCCTTAGAGACCCTGAGGAAATAAAAGAAGCTGCTAAAAAATTAGTCATGCCTTTCGTTCGTGGTTTAGCTCTAAATTGGTATCGAAATAAAATCACATCTTGGGCTAATGGGCACCATAAAGAACCTAATCCAGCTCAGTTAATTAAAGTCTCTTCTCGTTATCTTCCTAGCGATCATGGCCGTAATGGCAGTGAGGCCGTATTATCAATTGGAGATGGTGTTCTGCAGTTGCTGGACAAGAGATTTGCTGGAGTAATTTCTGTGGGACCGCATGGTTGTATGCCAGGTAATATTGTATCTGCTTTTGTTGAACAAATTTCTAAAGAACTCGGTAATAAACCTTGGATTTCTCTGTCTTATGATGGGTCTCGGGAAAATGTTAATAACGAAAGAATTGCAACTTTTGCTGAACAGATTCATTCACGGAAATTACAAGCTGTTCATTGAATCCAGAAAGAATTGCTGATTTTGCCCAGCAAGTTAGACACGGAAGGGGTTAGCATTGAGCTAAAATTTTCATGCTGCCTTGTACACTATAGCCTGCTGCGGTGCATTCTGAGGCATTGTCCACCCACGTTAAGTGATCAGCTGACTTTAGACAGCGGTACAGATCCCGCGGCCGGAAACAAACACCGCCAACATAAAAATTTTTGTTTACCCAAAGATTATCCATGGCAATCCCTCCGTAATAACCGGTATTACCGGTGTTAAACAGTCTTAACCAGTTATCATTTGAATGAGCATCACCAACTCCGGAAAGCATCCATTTATTGCCAAGATAAAGTTTATTAACCTGAGCGTCAACGGCGTTAAGTTTTCCGGTTACATTTACGGGTCCGTTTGGATCCACTATCAACGGACTTTTGGATTTATCCCCTTTATAAATTTTTAATTTATCGGCATCAGCACTGTCTCTTTCCAGTGTCCAAGGTACTGTTTGGGCTAAAACCTTAAAACGGGAGAAAAAAGTATCTGTCAAAAATGGAACCAGCCCTAAAGCAATAAAGAGGATAGCAGTTATTACCGAGGACAAAAGAGCTATCTTTAAATCTTTCATAAATATTCCTACTCTCTTATCAAAACAACTATCAGTAATTCTGTCAACTATTAAAACTGAATTTTATCTGATATTTGCGCTTGAGAGCCAATGTTGTAAGTACCAGAAAACTCAGACAACTGTATATCGCCTGATGGAACACATATCCCGAGAGTAGAATTACTGCTCACCTGACAGGTATAGCCGGCAGGGCAAGGGGCATTAACAAATCCCCCACAAGAAGGCGGCTTTAAAGACTCCAAGTAGTGTTGCCCAAGAAGTGTTAACTGGCCATTACTGGTTAGTGCTGTCTGGGTCCAATCCGGCTCGTCTCTGCCTATAAACCAAAACCACCGGTTAGCAAGATAATTATCGGCAAAGGCTGTAATCATGCTATTCATATAATTTTTAGCTTCTGTCAGTGTGGCTTCACTTGCCGAAATCATCCCGAATTCCGTAACCCAGATAGGCTTGCCTAAATCCTTGAAAGTGAGGTTATCTTTAAAAGCTTTTGCCTGGGCTATATTATTGCTTGCGTCTTTGCCGGGATCAGGATAGAAATGGACATTATAAATATCCGGCCATTCAGATTGAGGTAGTTTATTTAAAAAGGTATTAAGATAAGCTACAGGATCATCCGCTAATGGCCTGCCTGCACGATTATCATATAACAGTCCGCTGTGGGCAATTTTAGCAGCAGGGTCTAACCTCTTAATAAGATCACGGTACATTTTATATTGTATTGCATAAAGTCCGGCATCAATATGGGAATGCCAATCGTTGGGATATTGAACCGAACTTTGGGTAGGATAAAAGTTTGCTTCATTACCAATAATCCAGACTCCACCTTTATTTACCGTGTTGGCAAGAAGGTTTGTAATATACGGTTTCTCCAGCTCGTAGATAGCAGTAATCCTGCTTAAATTACAGGGAACCTCTATGCTGCCACAACTTAAGTCTGGACCGTCACTAGGATTGTGGGAACGGTCAAGCTTACCCACCATCCAGGCAAATTTATGAGTAGAGGAGGTTTGACTTTTAGTGGGCGGCGTGTTCCCCCATTCATAATAATACAGACTACCTAATTCTGCTCCTTGTGCCTGTCCGGCAACAGCAAATCTATTGTCGACACCCACAAAAGGTGTTGGAGTAGGAAAAATTGATTGAGCCTGGGATTTCTGTTTAGGATATAAAGAGCTTAAGAGTTTATCTCTGAAAGGGGCAATTGAAACTAAAGATAGAAACAGGATTAAGCCTAAGGCAGATAGGGAGATAATGAATTTGGTTTTTCTATTATATTGTCTAATAAATCCAATTAAAGATTCTTTTTTCTTTGGCTTTTCATTTAAAGACTTGTCCATATCATCAAAAAAATCCATTGCTTGTTTCAGTTCATCATAGAAAAACTATACTGTCAAGGAGCGGCTTAGGAGGGCTAGCGCCCTATCAATACCTTACCATTACTAAGAAGTATCCCAATTTCTTTTGCATCTTTGGTTTTTACAACCCTGCCGGAAATATCTGTCTGGGATTTATTAAAATCAAGCTGGCCTAATAAGCCCACTAAAATATGGGTTTTACTCATCTCGGCATCTGTTTCTTTAACCCTATTGCCTACAACAGCAGGACTTGCCGAATAAATACCAATAAATCTATCTCCTGTCTGATATTTTCTGGCCTTGCCTGTTGTTAAATTAATACCGATAATATCTCCCGCTTTTGCGTCACCTTCCTTTTCAAACCATTCAGCATAATCAGCATCTGTTGTCTGCCAACCGCTGGAAGCATAAGCCCGGCCTCGAACGTCCAGTTTGTCAGCGCCAGGGGTTTCCGTACCAATACCAATATGATCACCAAAGTAACCATTTGTAGTGAATAAATTGCCAAATTTTTGTGATGTTGAGCCAAGGTTATAGGTATTACCTACAGAAGGGAGAAGATTGCGATAAAAGGTGATATTTGGATTTCCATAATAAGCCGCATTTGAACCGCCTGTTCTAAAATATAGGTTTCCCGGGGCAACAATCATACCCTCCCCAACAGAGGTAATATAGGCTTGAAGATACTTACCGTTTTGAGCTCCAGCCCCATATACAGTAACGCCATTATTGGGATCAATTGTCATGATGCTATTTGCTTTGTCGCTTTTGTGAAATTTTAGCTTATCAGCATCAGCAATATCTCTTTCAATAATCCAAGGCGCAGTCTGGGCCAAGACATCAATATTTTTAAATAAATTTAAAGGAGAACCTAAAATTGCAAAGATAAATAAAATAAAGACAGAAGAATAGAAAATTATTTTTGAAATATTCATTATCTTGTTACTATTTAATCAAATCAGGTAAAAGCACGCTTTGTCAAGCATCAGAATAACCTAATTTTAAAAAAGTCTAGGGATTGCAATTAAAGTTTGGTCCAAAACTCGTTTGGATGGTATTGAGATTACTATCCAGGGCACTTACTCGCCAATTATATGATAGGCCAGGAGAAGTAATTGTTGATGTTTGAGTTGAGGAAACTGTAAAACAACTATCATAAGGGCTTCTGCTACAGTCTAAAGAGTCCCTAATGTCGTCAATGACAACATAATACTTACTGGCTCCGTTAACTGGAGGCCAGCTTAATGTAGCTTTGGTGCCAGGTGAGGGACAACTAGCAGAGGTTGTACACATCGAGGCTGGAGCTTGGAACTGAATAGTATAAGTACCCTCCGGCAGATCATTTTTCGACCAAGACACTGCCCAGGTTGGAGGATTAAATACTTGACTATATTGCATCACAGATTGGGGTTTAGCACCAACAGGTTGTAAAAACTCACCAGTATAGGCCTTTAAACCAACATAGATAGTAGTAGTATCAGCAGCACTAGTTATAGACTTATTAAAAGACCCAGCATCAATCCAATTAAGAGGTACAGGAGGCCATAATCCATAAGATAATTGAGATGTGCCCATTTGCGGATTCATACCGTTAGTGCATACAGGCTCAGCATTAATCGTCCAAGTTCTCGGTCGCGAGTTAATGCCGAAATTAACAAATTTTTCACAATATCCCGGACTTCCGATAGCAGGGGTACATTGACCATTGTCACACCTTTGCCATCGATGTTTCCATATTACACTATCGTTTAAAGTCGGAGAAATAGCAGTACAAATCTTATCATAAGGGGTTACTCCGGTGCAGGTATTCTGGTTAATTTGAGATGACCAAACATTTTGAACAACAATATCTTTGCTAAAAACAGAATTATCATAGGGAGGAACCGTTGAAGAGACTGTAAAATGAATATTACTACCTTCAGTTCCAGGATTAGGTGCAACTATCAAATTTCTGGCACCTTCCTCGCAAGTTAATGGTATTGGTGTTTGAGTTGGTGGAGGTGTAGTTGAGCTGGAAACAACAATATTAGCTGTGCCTTCCGCGGTTACTCCTCCTCTTCTTACTATCATCTTAGCCGTATAGATTCCGGCCGATGAGTAACGGCAAGCACTGCTATCTGTCGTATAGGTAGTCTGATTACTACCAGTAAGTGTGCGACTGGCAATACCATCTGTTTTATTACAATAAAGCGTGTAATCAATGTTACCGGTAGTGCTGCCTCCTACAGCGGCAGTAAAACCAACATTTAAAGGCGTATTTCCAGAAGATGGATTTGGTGAAAGAGTTACAGATAAATTTGAATTTGGCGGCGGAGTTGTGGGCGGTGGAGAACTGGGACTACAAATAGTATTGGCATCCTTTCGAGACCAGGCTAATTGATCATATTTTGGATCGGATGGCCATTGGATATTACCTGTAGTTAAATAATAGATACCATAACCAATATTTTGGGGAGAAGAACAAGCTGAAGATGTAGCGCATCTTTCATCAGTAATTTGATTGGTAAATGTTTTTGATCCCGAAGGTGTAGTACCTACCCTGTATTTGCGCGCATTATACTCAAGCAGTACTTCTCCTCCATAAGACCTATTTCCCATATTCCACTTTACTTCAAGATCACAATTTGAAGCATCAGTCAGACTGGTTTCTGGCACATTTGAGGAAGACTGAGTCCAAATGACAGAACCATTACCTTCTGTCACTTCTACAGTTAAACCACCATCCGTTTGGTTAATTACCTTAATATTTTTCTTACTCACAGGATCTATAAAAGTCTGACCAAGAGTTAAAGCAGGCGTGTAATAACTTGAAGGAGGAGCAGCATTGAACAAATAAGTAAAAGGAAAATCACCGTCAGCAAAAGTAATATGAAAAAGAGCTCCATAATAAACATTGGTTTGACGTTGTCGAAACTTTAAAAAAGACAGATCGTATCCATTCTGCCCTCTATATTCAACATACAGATAACTACCATTACCTCTTGGGATTTTAAGAGCCTTAAGCCCGCTTGTTGGTGTTTCTATTGGCTCTATTACATATGTTCCAGTTTCATTTGGTTCAAGCCTCCTCAAATTAGAAGACTGAAAAACACCAAGCTGCTCTTTGTGCGCCGCATTAAAATGAGCACCTTCAAAATATGCACCTCCCATATCGTCATACCAATCTTCATATTCCTCAATAAAACAATTTTCCCTCCAGACGGCTGATAATGGAAGTGAGCCACAATTGAAATACCTGGCATGATTTAAATAAAAAGTATGACCAATCTCATGTGCCCACAAGTTCTCCTTGTGAGCAAACTCTGATTTTATCCAAATTGCTCCTTTATTAGCGTTTATTATTCCACCATCCAATTGAGGGATAGGAATATCATTCCAAACCTGGGCATATCCGTCAAAAATACAATAATCATCCTTTGGTGCAAAGGGCGCAACTATAGCAATCCTGCTATATTGATTAAAATCTCTCGCTTGGGGTAAAGCAGTTGACAAAGCGTCAAAAAATAAACTACTTGCAGCATCATCACATAAACTCATTTGATTTTGAGGCATGTTATACGGGCCAAAAACATCTCCAGTAAAACCAGTCAGTTTACCAAATGTTGCTTCACGATAATAACCACTGGTTTTATTAAAAACGACATCGCGGACAACATCTTTATTAATATCAAAACTGGCATTTTGAAAATTAACTATTATTATTGCGGTTTTTTGATTATTACCATCTAATAACTTTGCCATATCTATATTTGGTTTTGATATGACGCTAACTCCGTCTTGACTTGAGACATCAAAAACTAAATCATTATCAAGTCTGTATCCATTAACCGAGACCTTCATACCAGACATCAAGTTTCCAACGTAATTTTTAGCAGGATGAAGAGCGATTATCTTTTTATCAGCAGTTGTCAAACGATAAAAAGTAGACAGGCTGGGATTAATATTTTTGGCGTATTCGTAATCAACTTCTCCTATTATTACATTCAAGTTTCCTTCCACCTTTTCCTGTTTTTCAACAAGAAAGTTTGAAGAAGTGCTGGTTTCTGAACCAATGGTTATTTTATTATCAATTTTCAAATTGTCGTTAACTTCAATTCTGTTATTTGCTTCCAGATCCAGGAGAGTATCTCTTATCAGATTACTCTCTGATGATTGAATATTGGTAAGTGCTGCCTCAGGATTAAGGTTGATAACTTTTAAAAGCAAGTTTTTACGGGATTCGGCTAAGGTTCTAATATCCGTTACCACGCTTCCTGTTTCTCCTTCGACTAGGCTTGCTCCCGAATTCTGACTGACTGTTATTTTTTCAGCCAATTGCTTAGTTACATCGTTGAGCGACTGGATAGCAATATCGGTTTGAGATAGAGGTGCCGATACTTCTTCGGCATGGGATTTCTGTTTAGGATACAGAGAGCTTAATAGTTTATCTCTGAAAGGGGCAATTGAAACTAAGGCTAGAAAAAGGATTAAACCTAAAGTAGACAGGGAGATAATGAATTTGGTTTTTCTATTATATTGATTTAAGAATTCAGGCAGAGAATTTTTATCTGCAGATTTTTTAAAAAGATTTACTAATTTATTTAGATAATCCATCTATTTCCAGTTCAACATAAGGAGATAACCTTGTCAAGGCAGGGGTTTCAGGGAGGATTTTTTGCTAAGTTCCAGTCTAAAAGATAACGCGGGAGAATTCTTCTCCCGTTCAATATTTAAAGGGATATCAAGTAAAGCAGTGATTGCTTTAACTAAAAAACCTTCCAAGCCGCTGCCCAGGCGAAGATTGGTGCGGGAACCTACATCTTCATAATTTAAGCTGAAAAGCTGATGAGGATCTTTTGCATAAGAACTGGCCGCTGTCACGGTTACCCCAATCATGTCCTGATTATAATTAAGATATACCCCTACTTTTTTGCTTTTCTCCTCTGTAGTTAACAATATAGCCATGTCAAGTAATTTTTGCACTAAAAAGTTAAACCACTTTAGGTCGACAGGCGCGGTAAAATAGCGCGAAGTTAAAGCAGCTGGGGAAAAAGTTGTTCCCTGAGGCATGAGGGCGAGGGCATCCTTTGTATACTGCTTATCCAAATCAAGGGTCAAGCTTACTCCCAAACCTTTGGCAAAATCCTGTTCTGATAAAACCAATTTCTGAATAACTTGCGACACATCTAATAACGTAGGTTGGGCAAAAATTCCATGGTCCTCAATTTCTACCGCTGCTAATAAATCTTTTTCTGATTTCCCTAAGATTTCGGCTTGTATATAGAGATCACTCCAGCTCCGGGCTTTCAGTTTATTTTTAAATCCTTGCAAAGAAGCCTCGTGCCTGATCAATGAAGGCTGGATGTAAGTGTGAGCTTGCTCTTTTGATCCGAATCCCGAAGTCTTGCTTAGAATAAAAATAATTTGCTCAACTCTTTTGTCCGGGTTGACCGTAGGCCGCATTTGAATCCCGATATTTTTGGGGAGAATTGAATTTTTAGTATAAAGGAGTAAATTATCAACAGTCCGTATGGTTTGATCATTGATTATTTCATCAATAGACAGATATTTTTTATCAACGATAATGCCGTTTTTGTCTTTTAAAAACAAAATTTGAAACAGTGAATGACCTACAAGTTCAGAAGGAGAAAGACAAAGTGTTGCTGCGGCAATGTCATTAACTGATAGAATGGATAATTGGGTGTCAGTTACAAAAACAAGTTCGGAAACACCCCTCATTATATGTTCCTCCCTTATCTTAGACAGCCTGATTTGTCTGGCTAAAATTTCTGAAACAGCTTCTTTTAGATGATATCTTCTGACGGTTGTTTGATAAAGGGGGATTAAGATAACGAAAGAAAGGATATACAAAATTGCCGGCCAGGGATCACTGGTAATGATTCCGCTCAGCCGTGGATCTATTAAGCTTCCTGTAATAAGTGTAATTGTTGAAATTATCAAGAAAAAAATTGCAACTTTTAAACTGATTAAGAAACTGAGAGTAATGGCAAAGAGATGAAAAACTACTAAGAATTGACTGAAAAATCCTCCTGTTAAAAAAATTAGCAGTTGTAAAAATAAGGAGGACAGGAATATTAAGATGAAGGTATTTTTTAGTAATCGATTGAAAAAGATTAAAGAGATAATTGTTAAGGTGCCAATGATCATCTGTAAAAAAGCGGGTGTTTTTAAGAAAGCTAATATCAGGGTAATAATTGATGATGTAATTAGTGCGCCAAATAGCGAGAGAAACTGCATACAGAAACGTTAGTTAAGATGCTCCTAATTGATATTAGCATAAATTTAAACCAGGTGGGGTAAAAATTATTGAATACCTAATGCTTCGAATTTTTTGGTCATCAAATCCAGGTCTTTTTGATTAATTACCCCGTCTTCATTAAGATTTGCTTTAGCACAAGATATGTCTCCCGGCAAAATAATGTTCAGGCGTTTGCCGAAACAGGAAGAGAGGATGGCATGATCAGCTGCATTTATTGTTCCGTCCCCATTTAAATCGTATTTCCCCAAATCTGCAGTAGGCGTAGGCTGGGGAGTTTCTTCCGCAGTAGTCAGATCAATATTTTGACCTAATTTTATAGGCGGAAGCGGCAAAGAAGATGCTTTCAGCTTAAAAAGCATGTTTGTTTCTCCTTTGCTGGAACGGATTGTCAGTTTAGCAGTTATTCCTTCGGTTAGTTGATAGTCGGAAAGGTCACTCCTGCGGATTTGAAAAAGAGGGATTAAAAAATTACCGCCGGTTTTAACCAGAGCAGATTGTAGGGTAGCCTCAGGTAAAGATAAGTAGGCGATGCCATCTTCCAAAGGGTTATCGTTATCCAGCACTGAGCCTATGATTGGCGCAAACCCTGTTTGGCTGATTAATGGTTGGGCAGTTTGGAATTTTTCAACATCAGAAGTAATTTTGCCGGAGACAATCCTATATTGATAAGTGGTTTTAGGCAGCAGGTCTTTGAGTGTAACATAATGGGTTAAACGGGGTTTTAATCCTGCAGCTGTACCGCTGTCTCTGTCATCCAAAACCGAATTTTCTGCAGGATTGTTTTGGCCAAAAGTGATAAAGGCAGGAGATGCGGAACTGGTTTGCCAGGAAATTACCACCGAGTTTTCAGTAATATTTGAAAGGGTGATATTTTGCGGGGTTAAATCAGGGGCAGCCCGGGAAAGAAAAACCTGCTCTCTGAAATTTAAATAAACTCCGGCAACCATTCCCACTAAAATTATACTCAGCCCTAAAACAGTCGGTATTTTAAATTTATTGATAAAACCCATCATCTTATAAGTCGATTATTCCAAACTTTCCGTATTTAAATTTGGATTAATCGGTTCAATTACTTCCTGCAATTTTTGCGGCACCTCTACCTGGGCCCGGGTGTGAATAATATCAAACACAACCCAGGCTAAGATAGTAGCAAAAGTTAATATTGCAGCAAATAGCCACTCTTTTCTGGTCATTTTAGATAGTAAGCCTTTCCGGATAAGGACATAATAAGCGCTGTGTCCTCATTTGCTTTAGATAAAGAAAGGCTTTCGAGGGAGATTAACCTGCTGCTTGTTTTGAGGTCTTGCAAAAGAGCGAGCAGGTTTGTATAGCTGCCTTCTATATTGAAGGTAAAGGTAATTTCAGAAAGCGATCCGACTTGATTTTCTGTTTTGGTATCCACAACCAGAGGTTGGAATTGTAATGCTGATATTGAGGCTTCGTGCGTTTCGGCACTATCCTCCAAAGTTTGGGCAATTGATTTTAAGCTAATTGTATCCGGGACTGCGGCGGCAATTTTTTCTTTTATAACCTGATCCAAATTATCGTAATTTTTCTTGCCTAAAGAAAGGTCATTTGCTTTCTGAGTAACTTTTTGTAAAAGTACTTCTGAATCAGCAAGTTTTTTTTGCAATACGACGATTGTTTCAATTGTTGGTTTGATTGCGAAAAATATCAGTATGGATACTGTCAAAAGGGAAAATATCGTTGGTCCGTAATTTTTAATAATCGGAAGTTTGGCAATCGGTTTAATATAGGTAAAATATCTGGAATAAAGAGTAGATTTACTTTTCATAGACTTTTTTCCTCCAGGGTCATCAGTTTTGCAGAGATACTTAAGGTAAATGCAATTACATCCTGTTCTACCCCGACACTTTCCAGGTTGACATTAGTGAAAGCATTATCCCCTTTTAGCCCTGTGATGAAACTTGTGAGCTCCTTGCCGTTTGGAGATTGGCCGGAAATACGGATGTTGCCGCTGCCAACGTCTTTTTTTATATTGATGCCACTGATTTTGACACTGATTGGTGTTTGGTCGGCAACTCTTTTGATAACAGCCGGCCAATCCAGAGAAGTTTTTCTTGCGCTGTCTATAGTTGATAATTTAAGTTGAGTTTGTCTGATTAAGATTTCATAAGGTTTGAGACTTTCAATGTAAGGGATTTGTTCCTCAATAGCCTCTTTTTTAGATTGCAAATCCGCATCAAGTTTAAACCTGGCACCAAATGCTATTAAAACTAAGGCTTCCACTAATACAAATATATATCTGCCGGAAGAGAGCAGCCAGCCAATAAGTTTGGTTGGAAGCTTTTCAGGGTTACCTTGAGGTTTTAGAAGGTTTAGGATAATACCAATCTTGGTTTTGGATTTGGGCATGACTTTATTATACAAGGGGTTAGGTATAGGGTATAGGGGCTAGTTGGGAAAACAAGAAGCTATTTTGGTTTTTTTGACAGGCGTGATTTCAGTCGAGCAGCCTTACTTTCGTTTACGAAAGAAGGATGCGAGTCTGATTTTGACAGGCGTGATTTCAGTCGAGCAGCCTTATTGGGATGGATTAGTTTAACTTTGGCAGCTTTATCTAAAGCAGAGAAAACAGCCTGCAGATCTTTGGCGGTTTTGCTGACTCTGGCTTTTTTGACCAGAGATTTTAAATTAAGCTCCCGCTTTTTGTTGCGGACTGTCCTGGTTTTGTCTTTCCTGACTTTTTTAATTGCTGAACGAATAATAGGCATGTTGGGTATGTTATCATAGCCACTACCTTTTTAGCAAGAAAGTGTATAAACTAGATTAGATGGTTAAGAATTTATTTTCTCTTCTTTACTCAAGGCAGACTTCAATTTTATCAGCCGCTTCAATAATTATGGCAACTATGATGTTGTCTAAAATTTTAGGACTGGTTCGTGATAGATTGCTGGCCCATGTTTTTTCTCCTGATAAAATAGATATTTTCTGGGCAGCATTTAGATTACCGGATTTTATATTTCAAATAATAATTCTCGGAGCTTTGTCTGTTGCTTTTATTCCTGTTTTTACTGAACATATGGAAAATAAGGGCAAAGATGATGCTTTTGAAATGGCACGGGCGGTCTTAAATGTTTTTTTAGGTATTTTCATCTTTATAACAATATTGATCTATATTTTTGCCGAATCCATCATTAGTAATCTGGTAGCGCCGGGGTTTACTTTGGATAAACAACTGCAGGTCGTAGAACTTACCAGAGTTATTTTATTTGGTCAGGTTATATTGGTTTTAGGGTCTTTTTTTGTTGGTATTTCCCAATCTTTTCAAAGGTTTATTATTCCTTCTCTTTCCCCTGTATTTTATAACCTGGGAATTATTTTGGGTATTGTCTTTTTAGCTAAATATTTTGGCATTATGGGGGCAGGATATGGGGTTGTGATAGGAGCTTTTTTGCATGCTGCAATACAACTTCCTCTGGTTTGGTCAATGGGGTTTAGGTTTAAATTCCCTCCAAAATTTTTTAACTCGGGAGTAAAGGAAATAACAAAGCTTATGAGTGTCAGGACTATTGGTTTGGCAGCTGAACAGATAAATGAAACAGTAGGTATAAATTTGGCATCCTGGATTTCCGGAGGAGTTACTTATCTGACATATGCCCAGCATCTTCAGGTTGTGCCAATCGGGCTTTTTGGGGCTACACTTGCTCAGGCAGCTTTGCCTGTTTTATCCTCCGAAAGAGCCCGCGGCAAAATTGAAGAATTTAAAGTGACAATTTTGACGACACTTCATCAAATCCTTTTTTTAACCCTGCCGGCATCAGCTATTTTGATTGTAATCAGAATTCCCGTTGTCAGGCTGGTTTTTGGCGCTTCCCAATTTAACTGGGAGGCAACGGTACTCACTGGTGCAACTTTGGCATTTCTTTCCGTAGGTCTTGCGGCACAAGCGATATCCCTTCTTCTGGTAAGAGGTTTTTATGCGTTAAAGGATACAAAAACACCGGTTACGGTTTCAGTGGTTGTAGTGATTTTAAACATTATCTTAAGCGTGTATTTTATCTGGGTTTTAAAGCTTGGAGTCTGGAGTATTGGACTTGCCGGGTCTGTTTCTGCACTTTTTTCAGCAGTTTTGCTATTTTTGACTCTTCATTTTAAAGTAGGTAAGTTTGATATTAATTTGGTGGCAGCCCCGTTTCTTAAAATGTTGATGGCAACTATTATCATGGGAGTTTGTTTATATATCCCTATTAAGTTATTGGATCAAGTAATTTTTGATACTACCAGAACTGTTAATCTTTTAGCCCTGACAGGACTTTCTTCCGTATTTGCTCTGTCTGTGTATGTGATTTTGGTGCGGTTTATGAAAGTTAGGGAACTGGATACTTATGTTGAGCTTTTCAAAAGAATCGGAAGATTCCAAAGCAAATTAAAGTCCAAAGAAATCCTGCCGGAGAGTGTGTAAAATAAATTTCCGAGAAACTTAAGTATTATAATCCCAGACCTCTTCTTTTTAGCTCCAGTCCGGTTTCAATAATTTCAGCTAATGGCTCTCTGAATCTTTCATCCAGCCATTGTCTGGGTTTTTCTTCACCAAAAAATTCACTCCCTGGGTTTTCTTCAGTGAAATGTTTAATTCCGGAGTATAAAGCAGTTGACATCTCTTTTGCTGCTATTGCTAGCTGTGGGTTTAATCTATTTGCATCAGCAAGAAGTTGTAAATACCTTATTTGTAATTGATTATCATCAAGCGAGCTCAAATCAACAAGGTTTCCACCATTTTTATTAGTATCAAAATCATTAGATAAAACTCCTTCATGTTTTGCAAATTCAAATGATCTGGCTGAGAGAAAAGAAAGCATATCTGCAGGGGAATAGAGAGGTAGATTTATGGATGCCCTCAGATGGTAAAATAATGATTGTAAGCTGTCTATAACAATAGGAGGTTTTGAGCCTGCTTGATATCTCTCCAAATTCCGAATGAGGGCCAGGTTGCTATTCTGGTTGCCATAAATTAAATGATCTGCAATATTGGATAAGTAAATAATATTTGTTGATGTGTTAAATTCAGGCAAGGCAGCAACTGCCTCAATAAAAACAGGATTAGTAAAATCCACAAACTGAAAAGATAAAGCGTCATTGGTTGCTACTGATTTTAATACATCAAAGTTTGTGTTTATTGCCTGATAAACATCAAATGTGCCTTTTCCCCGCTCTTTCTCTCTACCGAAGGTTCTTTCTTTCCAGTTATCTTCAAATCGAGAAAAAAAATCTCTCCAATAAAAATTCCTATCTTTACCCATTACGTCTGTTAATCTCTGTTTTAATAAATCATCCCCCTTATTTTCTACGTAAGCTCTTATCTTGTCTGTTAGATCATAAACGTCTAATCCTAAAAAACTTTTGTCGAAGTCTACTGTATCCTTAGAAGTTTTTAATTCTTCAAAAAATGCCCCTACTGTAGCTGCAACATAAGGATCTATATCAGCCAGTATAATACCTTTTGGTATAACTCCTTTTGGAAAACACTTTGTTAAGGCAAGTGACATGCCGCAGCCAACTGCGATAATATATCCGTCTGGTTGTCTTGCCCTAATTGCTTTAAAAAAATCTTCTGAAGCATATTCATTGGTGGCCAATAAGGCTCTATCTTTTGTCGTAAAAATATCTTTTACATTAGGAGGGATAGTTCCAGGATGACTTTTTATTTTGGTAGTTAAGATTTGATCAATATTTTGAGGAGGTTGTATCAGAATTTCTTCTCCGTTAAGCATACAAGGCTATTTTATAGGAATCTAAATAGGTATTCAACTGATTGAGGTTTCGGTTTAAATAAAAACGCATAACCTGCTACAATACAACACATGAATATTCGCAATTTCAGTATTATTGCCCACGTTGATCATGGTAAGTCAACCTTGGCTGACAGGTTAATAGAGATTACCGGGACTGTGCCGAAGGATAAATTACAGCCGCAGCTGTTGGATTCTTTGGCTTTGGAACGGGAGCGGGGTATTACTATTAAACTGGCGCCTGTAAGGTTGAGGTATAAGACTAGTGGTGTCATTCCTGCGAAGGCCCGCCTGCCAGAGACTGGCACTGTCGGGCAGGCAGGAATCCAAATAAATACCTCTAGTTCGGAATTGGATCCCGACTCGCTTCGCGTAGCGAGCATACGTCGGGATGACAGAGAAGAGGAATATATCCTAAACTTAATTGACACGCCCGGTCATGTGGATTTTTCCTATGAAGTTTCCCGCAGTTTGGCAGCTGTGGAAGGAGCAATACTCTTAGTAGATGCCACTCAGGGAATTCAGGCCCAAACTTTGGCTCATGGTCTGGCAGCTTTGGAGCAAAATCTGACTTTAATTCCGGTAATTAATAAAATTGACCTGCCGAATGCTGATATTGAATCAGTAAAAAAGCAACTTGCAGAAACTTTTGGTTTTGACGAAGGAGAAATATTACTGGTGTCCGGTAAAACCGGTGAAGGAGTAGAAAATCTTTTGCAAACCATTGTTGAGCGTATTCCGGTCCCAAAATCCCCGGGTGCCAACGTAATCCACCTGGGGGGTGGATCAGATACGACACCTAGGGGCTTTAGAGCATTAATATTTGATTCGTTTTATGATCCTTTTAAGGGTGTAGTTGCCCAGGTCAGGATTATGGAGGGCGAAACGCCCGCTGTAAACAGTCCGCTTTATTTTTTGCAAACGAAAGCTCAGGGGCATGTTCTGGAAACCGGTTTTTTTGCCCCGCAACTTACACCCAATGATGGATTAAAAGCCGGGGAGATTGGGTATATTGCTACCGGAATTAAAGAGCCTGATTTAGTCAGAGTAGGAGACACTATCAGTTCTGCGCCGGATGCCCAGCCTTTGCCGGGATATAAAGAAGTAAAGCCAATGGTATTTGTGGGGCTTTTTCCGATTGATGCTGATGAATACTTTGAACTTAAAGAAGCTCTGGCAAAATTCAGGCTAACTGATCCGGCTTTTTCATATATGCCGGAGCATTCAGATGCTTTGGGAGCAGGTTTTAGATGTGGTTTTTTGGGACTATTACATGCAGAGGTGGTGCAGGAAAGATTGTCAGGAGAATTTAATGTTGATTTGCTGGCCACAGCTCCGTCAGTTGAATATTTGGTTGATGGTGAAATTTTGACTAATCCCTCACAACTTAATCTTTTTCAATCAATTAAAGAGCCTTGGGTAAAACTGAGGATTTTTGTGCCGCAAACTTATATTGGCCCGGTGATGGAACTGGTGCAGGACAAACGGGGGAAATTTGTGACGATGCAGCATTTTGGGGTGGCAGTGGAGATGATATATGAAATGCCGCTTTCTGAAATGGTTTCCAACTTTTATGACAGGTTAAAATCAGTTTCTTCCGGTTTTGCCTCATTGGATTGGGAGCTTTTGGATTTTCGGGAAGTGGATGCGGTGAGAGTAGATATCATGGTTTCAGGGGAGAAGGTGGACGCGCTTTCGACCATAGTTTTCAGGCCAAAAGCCGAAGGGTTTGGCAGGAGAATGGCGGAAAAATTAAAAGAGGTCTTGCCCAGGCAAAATTTTACCATAGCCATTCAGGCGGTAATTGGAGGAACTATTATTGCCAGGGAAACGATCTCTCCTTTTAGAAAAGACGTTACAGCTAAACTATACGGAGGCGACAGGACCAGAAAAGATAAGCTTTTGGAAAAACAGAAAAAAGGCAAGAAAAAGATGAAAATGGTCGGCCGCGTTGAAATCCCCCAGGAAGCATTTCTAAGTATTTTGAAAAGTTAAATGAAAAAATATGTTTTTAAGCCTTATGATCCAAACTTCCCAAAGCTTTTTGAGTTAGAGAAAAACCGGCTTAGAAAAATTTTAGGCAAAGATGATTTGATTGAACATATTGGTAGTACAGCGGTTCCGGGCTTAGGCGGTAAAGGCATAATTGATATTTGTATTGCTACAAGTAAAAAGAACTTGAAAGCTATATCAAAGAAACTGCAGGAAATTGGTTATGAATTTGGCCCTAAAGGTGGTTCAAAAGAACGGTTATTTCATAAAATTTCATTAAAAGATGAGAATAAAAAGCTTAGGACATACCATGTGCACTTGACTTTTAAAGGAAGCCAGGAGTGGGACAATGTAACTTTGTTCAGGGATTATTTAGGGACGCATCCTAAGGAAGCGAAAAAATATGCAGAGATTAAAAAATTTGCTGTCAAAAAAGCCAATGAAAATAGGGAAGTGTATATAAAAATAAAAAGCCCTTTAATAGATGAAATGGTTAACAAAGCTTTAAAGGTGAATGAAAATAATCGGTAGGATGGAAATCCCCCAGGAAGCATTTTAAAGTATACTAAAATCATAACTATGATATCTTTACTCCGGAAGAAAACTGCTTGGGTGTTATTAATTATACTTTTTATCTTTGATAATGTTGTATCCTATTTTGCTATAAAGTATTGGGGTGGGCATGAGGGAAATTTTTTGATTGCATTCATAGTTGAGAAGTATCCGTTGCTTTATTTTCTTTGCATTCCGCTTGAGATTGTGATTGTATTCCTAATAATTTGGACAATAGAACAGGTATTATTGAAAATTTTTAAGAAATGGCAGAATAGAGATGAAGTTTTAGAAAGAATTATTCTGTGGATAACAGTTATTTATTGGGCGGTGGCTAATTCTTCCATGAACTTATTTTTCCTTATTGGTTTGCGTTTACCAGTAAAAGTTTGGTTGTTTACATCTATACTTAGGAATATTTTTAGCATTAACTTTTTTCTATTCTGCGCTGCAATTGATGCAGAGACCGTTAAAAAACTCGTAGCGAGCTATCAGGGGGAACCGGAAACTGACTGCCACGAACAGTGGAGGAATTTCCGAGGGGGGTTCTGCACGAAGTGCGAACAGGAGTCTAAATGACTCCCAGGAGTGCCACCGATCAGCGTAGAGTTTTAGGTCGAACATCACTTGCAGGAGTTTTGGACACTTTTGCGGCCAAAAGTGTCAAATAAAAAATGTAACTAGAATTAATCTAGAGATTCTTCTCCCGTCAGAGGCGGGATCAGAATGACAAAAAATAAGTTTCTGTATAATAAGTCAATGAAAATCTTAAAACCAGCAAAATTAAATATCGGAGATACTATTGGGATTGTGGCATCATCTTTGCCTGTTTTGCCATCTTTTAAAGAAAACTATGAGCGGGGAAAAAAGATTTTGAATGATTTAGGATTTAAAATTTATGAAGGCAAGACAATAGGTAAAGTAAAATGGTGGGCGGCAGGGACACCCAAAGAAGTAGCAGAAGATATCAACGTTATGTTTGCTAATAAAAGTATTAAGGCTATCATGACTCAAACCGGCGGCTATTCTGCCCTCACAGTTTTGGAACATCTGGACTATAAATTAATTGCTAAAAATATTAAGCCTTATATTGGTATGAGTGATGTGACCAATTTTCATATGGCATTTTTTACTAAATGTCATATGTTGGGGTTTCATATGGATGATGTCACTTTTGGACTGGGACATCCTTGGGCTGAAGGGGAAGAACATTTAGGAGAATTTGATAAACAAGTATTTTTGAATTTTTTAACAAAAGCAGAAGCTCCCGGAGTAGTAGGTCCTTTAACTGAATGGGAGGAGTGGAAAAAAGGGAAAACATCGGGCCGATTAATAGGCGGAAACTTACACCTTTTGGTTAATTTAATTGGAACAGAATATTTTCCTTCCCTTAAAGCGTTTGAAGGAGCAATACTTTTTTGGGAAGAAGTGGGAGAGCCTTTACACAATATTGGAAGGTATTTAACACAACTTAAATATGCAGGAGTTTTAGACAAAATTTCCGGGATGTTAATCGGTAAGATTACTTACATTAAAGAACCCAGAGAAAAAGAGGTCATACCTCCTACAGTTAAAGAGCTGATAATGGAAGTGTTAAAAGAATATAAATTTCCAATAATGGCAAATTTAGATTTCGGCCATTTTACCGTAAATATCCCTATGCCAATAGGCATAAAAGTATCTTTTGATACTTCTAAAAATGAATTAAACTTTCTGGAATCAGCGGTAGTTTAAAATCTTGTATTATTTTTCCGTTTTCAATCTTTTGCGGCCTTCCGGTGTTTGCAGATAATTTTCTCTGGAAACAACACTTCGGCCAATTTCTTTTTCTGTTTCTGTCCTGGCTTTACCTGCAACATTTCCACCTCTTTTGGCTACTGTTTTGTTTTTTGGAAATGTGTCCGGTTTTTCCTGTCGGGAAATTTCAGTTGTTACTCTCTCGCCCAGCATCGTAAAAATTAGCTCAAAATCATCCATATGATCGCGTAAATTTTCTCTCTTTAGTCCTTTCAGTTTCTTATATTCGCTTGGGGTTACTCCGAATGCGGCTTTGGAAATCTCAGCAGTTAAAATTTCATATTCCTTCTGCTGTTTTACTCCTCTTTTTTGCCATTCGTCTGTTAATTCTTCGCGGATGGCAATTCCCCGCATCCGTTTCTCTATCCAGTCATCAGAATAGCCCTTGATTTTATAAAGCATTCTTGTTCTTTTTGTGGCGAGTTCAGGATCCTCAATTTCCTGTATTCTCTCGTAACCCACTTTTGCTAACCATCGTTTGAAAGGTTCTGCTTTAGGAGAGGGAATAGACTGAACTATTCTAAAAAGCCCTTCGGTATTGGCACAATCTGTTTCCCGCATTTTGCCGTCGGGAGCTAATAATTTTAACCCGTGACAAAATGTCACGACTTCGCTTCCTTCTTTGCCTAACCTTTGTTTTAGCTTTCGCCAATATGCTCCGGCATCAATGCTGTCTGTTAAAGCTTTGCATACATCAACAACTGAAAACCACCACTCGTTTTTGTAAATCTTTCTCCTTATTTCTTTTTGCCTGAAGATTGCAATTTGAGTAATTTCGTCTGTCATATCTTCAGATTAACCCAAATTTTTACCGAAGTCAAGAGCGGAGAGTTCTAAAAAAGAATTAAACTTTCTGGAATCAGCGGTAGTTTAGCCTCTGGTGACTTTACAGTCAGGACATCTTAGAGATTCGGCTTCGTAAATTTTGGCAACCTTGTTTGATAATTGGAATACTAACTCTGAGCCTTCATCAATGGTGAAAATATCAGGGTTATTGTCAAAAGATAAAGTAGCCTGGCCCCTGATTAATTTAAAGGTAAATGTTTCATCTTCTTTTAAAAATAACGGATCAGTTTTTTCTGTGGGGTTATTAAAAGCAACACCAAAACCTTTTTTAAAAGTCTGTCTGGTGATGGATTTAAAATAACCGGTAGAACCAAAAGGGGTGGAAACTACAATCCCGTCACCAATAAAAAGTTCCCTGGTTTTAGAAGTTCTAAATCTAATTGTATGGATAGCGTCTGAATTCCTGGCTACAAAATCATTTAAGGCATAAATATCCTTGTATAAAATTGTAGTTTTTAGCTTTTTATATTCCGTAAGTTTTAGTTTGCCTTTTGAGAGTTTTTCAAAAACAGTTTTTTCTTCGTGGTTTAAACATTTTTTACAAATTAAGCTGTTCCGCATTGGCAGTTTTAAAACCCCGGGATAAATCCTTTCTGCTGACAGGAGAGTGCCGTCCCCTCCGTAACTTATTACTAGATCGGGATTTACCGCGACAATTACAAACCCAAAACTTTTTACCAGGTTTTCTATATCTTTTGCATTTTTGCCATGCAAGAGTACCTTCATATATGCCTATGATACTACAAATTGATCCCAAAAGTTCGTATACTAAACTACATAAGTTTATGACGCCTAAAATTTCACCTTTTTTAACCCTAAAAATCCCGGTATTTAGAAATTACATAGCAGGTTCTTTTGTTTCAGAAATAGGTAATCAAATGCAGATAGTAGCAGTTGCCTGGCAGGTGTATGAGCTGACCGGAAATCCTGCTTCATTAGGTCTGATCGGGCTTGCTAACTTTGTGCCGATACTTTTATTTTCCTTAATCGGCGGGCTGGCCGCAGATAATATAAACAGAAAAAAGTTATTGATTTTAAGCCAAAGCGCTTTAGCTGTTACTGTTACCCTTTTGTTTGTTGTGACTTCTCTTGATTTGGCTAGGCCATGGATGATTTATTTAATACTTGTGCTTCACTCAACAGCTTCCTGTTTTTCTCTGCCGGTAAGACAGGCAGTTGTGCCCAGTTTAGTGCCGCAAAAATTTTTGATGAATGCATTTTCTTTGCATTCTTTGCAGTTTCAATCAGCTACCCTTATAGGGCCGGCTATTGCAGGATTTTTAATAGCAGGATTTGGTGTTGAGGCTGTATATTTTTTCAATGTTGTTTCTTTTCTAATTTTTATAGGCAGTATTTTACTTATCAAGGCGCCGCTTAATTTAATTGGCCCAAAGGTAAAATTCAGCACAGATTCAATCATTGAGGGGGTTAAATTTGTAGTCACTTCGCCGATTCTTTTTTCCACCATGATTTTAGATTTTCTGGCCACATTTTTTGGTACAGCTACAATTTTAATGCCTATTTTTGCCAAAGATGTTTTACGTGTTGGGCCGCAGGGACTGGGTTTTCTTTATGCTGCTCCGGCAATGGGGGCTGTTATCGGAGGATTGATACTGTCTTTCCTGCATCATCATCAGATAAAAAACCAGGGCAGGATAATTATCATTTCTGTTTTATTTTATGGAGTTTCAACTATCGGGTTTGGTTTATCTAAAAGCTTATGGCTTTCATTATTTTTCCTTTGCCTGCTGGGGTTTTGGGACATGATTGCAACAGTTATTCGAAATACAGTCAGGCAGATGATTACGCCGGATCACCTGCGGGGCAGAATGGTGTCTGTGATGAGAATTTTTTTCCAGGGCGGGCCGCAATTGGGTGATATTGAGGCCGGGCTTTTGGCAGCTGCTGTTGGGGGGCCTGTTTCTGTAGTAATTGGAGGAGCAGGCGTGATAGCAATAACTTCACTTGTTGCTTACTTAAATCCCAAACTGCGTAATTATCAGGGCAAAGACCTGGCAGTTTAGCCAAAAAAACACTCTTGACAATAGTTAGCAGTCATGGTATGTTAGTGCTAACCAAAGATGAGTGCATTAACAGAAAGACAACAGGCGTTACTGAAAGCAATAGTGGAAGAATATATTGAATGTGCTGAGCCGGTGGGTTCAGAAGTTATTGAAAGAAAACATAACTTAGGTGTCTCCCCTGCTACCATCCGGATTGAGATGAGCCGCTTGACAGATATGGGGTATTTGCGGCAGCCGCACACCTCTGCCGGCCGGGCACCTACATCCATGGGGATGAAATTTTATATTTCAGAGCTGATGAAAGAAAAACAGCTTCCTATTGCAGCTGAGGTTTCTATTAAAGATAAGATGATGGCTCAAAGGCACAAGCAGGAAAGGTTGATCAAGGAAGCAGTTTCTGCTTTGGCTGAAAGGCTTGATGTATTGGGGCTTGCAATTGATGACGAAGGTTTGGTTTATTATGCCGGTGCAGCTAATATTTTGGACTGGCCGGAGTTTTATGACATTGATGTTGCAAGGTATGTATTGTCTTTGTTTGACCGGAATCCCAGGCTAAAGGAAATTATTGGCCGGGCAGTGGGCAGCGATCCGGTACATATTTTATTTGGTGAAGATATGGAATTTGAATATTTGCGGCCGACCAGCTTTGTTTTTACCAAATATAATATCAGCATGAATAAAGATGGGGTAATTGGTGTAATAGGCCCGGCCAGGATGAATTTTGCCCTGGTTTTGCCTTATGTTAAATATGTGAGAAATTTATTAAATGAAGCTATAAGAATTTAGATGGTAAAGTAAAAAGTTAAAAGTCAAAGGGCAAAAGTATGGAAGTTTTCTTTGAAAACTTTTAAATTTTAAATTGTAATTTTGATTTTTGAATTTTGCATTTTGAATTTTGCATTTTGAATTAAACTAATATGACTAAAAAAGCAGATAAAGTTCAAGAATTAGAGATTAAGGTAAATGAGTTGGAAGCGCAACTTAAGCGTGCTGTGGCTGATTACCATAATTTAGAAAAAAGGGTACAAGAAGGCAGGTCTGAGTTAACAAGATGGGGGACAGGGGAATTATTAGTGAAGATTTTGCCGGTTTTGGATCATTTGGATAAGGCTTTAGCGGGAGCAGCCGGAGACGAGAAACAAAACGGATGGTATCAGGGGGTGGAACTGGCAGTCAAAGAATTGCAGTCGGTTTTGCAGTCAGAAGGCTTGAGTCAGATTGCAGCAGATCCTTCGACAAGCTCAGGACAAGGTGTCCAATTTGACCCAAACCTGCACGAGGCAGTTGACACGCGCGAAGGTGATGATAATATAATTTTAGAAGTTGTCAGGAAAGGGTATACTTTAAACGGGAAAGTTTTGCGCCCGGCAGCAGTAGTGGTGGGACGGAGTAATGTCACTCTGGGGAGCGAAGCCACGCCAAAGGCGGGCGAAGCGACTCCAGAGTCAGAAGATTCTGGACAAGCTCGCCTCGTCTCCGACGAGTCGGAGCGGGCCAGAATGACAGAAGAAGAGAAAGGAGAAATGTCATCCTGAACGAAGTGAAGGATCTCTGACTTTATGTCAGACTCAAATAAATTGAGAGATTCTTCGGCTAATCGCCTCAGAATGACAATTAAAAAATATGAAATGTCCGATTGATCAAACAAAAATGGAAGAAGGAGTTATAGCAGCAGTGGGGATGTTTGCAGAGTTAAAGTGGAGCCCAAAAGGATCTATTACGGGTAAATTAACGGGGAAACCAGTTACAACTTATCATTGCCCAAAATGTGGCAAAATAGAACTTACCACAGATCCAGAGGAGACAAAATAATATGGCTAAAATAGTTGGAATTGATTTAGGTACAACAAACAGTTGTGTGGCAGTGATGGAGGGCGGCAAGCCCAAAGTTATTCACTCAGCTGAGGGGGAAAATATTATCCCCTCTGTTGTCAACCCTTTAAAAAATATTGTGGGCAGGGTTGCCAAAAGACAGGCTATTGTAAACCCCAAAGATACTATTTTTTCTATCAAAAGATTGATGGGTAGAAAATATAAAGACCCGGAAGTACAAAGGGACTTAAAATGGCTTCCTTATACCATTAAAGAAGGCCGGGAAGGAATGGCTGTTGTTGAGGTTGAAGGTCATGAATATACCCCGCAGGAACTTTCTGCCCAAATTTTACAAAAAATCAAAGCTGATGCCGAATCTTATTTAGGCGAAAAAGTCACAGATGCAGTAATTACAGTCCCGGCTTATTTTGATGATGCGCAGCGCCAGGCTACTAAACAGGCAGGGGAGATTGCCGGTTTAAATGTCCAAAGAATAATTAACGAACCAACTGCTGCAGCTTTGGCTTATGGTTTGGATAAATCTCATGCTCACACTATTGCGGTTTATGATTTAGGGGGAGGCACTTTTGATATTTCCATTCTGGAATTGGGTGACGGGGTAATTGAGGTCAAATCCACCAACGGTGATACTCATTTAGGAGGTGATGATTTTGATGCTGTGATTTTAGATTCTCTGGCAGAAGAGTTTAAAAAAGAGCAGGGTATTGATCTCAAATCTGACAGGCAGGCTTTACAAAGATTAAGAGATGCAGCGGAAAAGGCCAAAATTGAACTTTCCAGTACTCAAGAAGCTTCAGTTTCTATTCCATTTATTACTGCTGATTCTTCCGGCCCCAAGCATTTGGAAACAAGACTGTCCCGCGCCAAACTTGAGGCTATGGTCAAGCCCCTGATTGATAAGAGCTTTGAAGCAGTTAAGTCGGCTTTAAAAGATGCTAAATTAGATGCCAAGCAAATAGATGAAGTGGTATTAGTCGGCGGAATGACCAGGATGCCGGCAGTGCAAAAAGCAGTACAGGATTTCTTTGGAAAAGAACCTCACAAAGGAATTAATCCGGATGAGGTGGTGGCAGTAGGGGCAGCAATTCAGGGTGGGGTTTTGGGCGGGGAAGTCAAGGATGTTTTACTTTTGGATGTGACTCCCTTAACTTTGGGGATTGAAACTTTGGGCGGAGTGAGAACTCCTTTGATCCCGAGAAACACCACTATTCCAACTTCTAAGTCTGAAACTTTCTCTACAGCTGCAGATAATCAACCTGCTGTTGAAATTAATGTCCTGCAGGGCGAGCGGGAAATGGCTGCTGATAATAAATCTTTGGGCAGGTTTACCCTGGACGGGATCCCCCCGGCTCCCAGAGGCGTGCCGCAAATTGAGGTGACTTTTGATATTGATGCCAACGGGATTTTAAATGTAACAGCGCACGATAAAGCTACCGGCAAAAAGCAGCATATTACTATTTCCGGTTCTACAGGGTTATCCAAAGATGAAGTGGAAAAAATGACCAAAGAGGCAGAAGCACACGCTGAAGAAGACAAAAAGAAAAAAGAAGAGGTGGAAACCAGAAATCAGGCAGATTCATTGGTTTTTCAGGCTGAAAGAAGTTTGAAAGAGGCAGGTGATAAAGTGCCGGCAGATGTCAGAACTGATGTAGAGCAGAAATTAAATGATTTAAAAAGTGTCGTTCAAACTGTTTCGCCGGAGGATTTAAAACCAAAAATGGAGGCTTTGTCTGAGGCTTTGCAAAAAATAGGTGCAGCAATGTATGAGAACAAGGGTACAGGTGAGAGTGGCCAGGCCGAAGGTACTGGAAGTGCAACAGGAGAACCAACAGACGGACAAGCCGGAGAGTCCTCCTCTGCTAAGGCTACGGAGGGTGAAACAGTTGAAGGTGAAGTGGTGGAGGAAGAGAAAAAAGACTAAATATGGCCTACAACAATGAAGTTGAGAAATTGCCTGCCTGGCGGAGCGGAGAAAATGCTGCTCAAGCAGAATTATTGATTAGACAAGTGAAAAGTAGTATTGCGGCAAAAACTCCTAAATTAAAACAACCGGTTCGTATTGGAGAAGTTTTGCCAAAAGTAATGGTAGAGATATCTGGAAGAGTTATATC
>JACPEY010000033.1 GCA_016183245.1 Candidatus Daviesbacteria bacterium | reverse complement strand
AGGGAATTTCATCTTGGCTATAAATAAATTGGCTGTTTCAATGTCAGACCTGGCATACAGTTTTACCTCAAACTCTGATCCCGGGTCATGCTGGCCGTAAAGAGCACAAAGTATACCGGCAGTACAGCCTGTTGGACCAACCAGAGTAAAAGAGGTTTCAGGACCGGTGGGTTTGGATAAGGAAGCTTTGGGTAAGAAATTAAAAGGAGTTTTGGAAGTAATTAAATATACTCCCACTATTAATCCTGCCACGAGCAACAGAAGAAACATGATATGGGCAACACCACGCTGGCTGAGTTTTGGCATGTATATCCAGTAAAACACAACCACTCTACCTTGTCAAAAAGTAATAAGTATTGGTTTTAAATTAACAATAGGATAAGATAAGTTTTAAGATGCTTGATCGAAAAAAACGTTATTTACAAATAGCTTTAAATAGCACTCCCGGGGAAGGCGCGGAGATTATTTCCCAATTACCATCTTCTGAAAGAATACTTATAGAAGCAGGCACGCCGTTGGTCAAAGCATATGGCATAGAAGGAATCCGCAGGCTTAAAGATGCCTGGGAGTTTCAAGTAGGCAATGATTTTGAAAGTTATATAGTAGCAGACACCAAATGCATGGACCGGGGTAAAACTGAAGTCCAAATTGCCCTAAAAGGAGGAGCCAATGCTGCCACAGCCTTAGGCGCTGCACCTTTGGAGACAATTAATTATTTTATTGCCTCATGCCAGGATTCAGGCCTTGACTCAATGGTAGATATGATCGGTGTTGAACAACCATTTAAAATAATGCGAAAATTTAAAGAAATGCCGACAGTTGTCATACTGCACCGGGGGGTGGATGAGGAAGCTTTTGATAAAAATAAACCTGTCCCCTATATACAGATTAATAAAATCAGAAGCAGTTTTAATACCTTAATCTCAATTGCCGGCGGAGATACTATAAGGGAGGTACAAAGGGCTATATTTAATGATGCCAATATTGTGGTGGTCTGGAAAAACTTCTACAATCCTGCCTCAAACACAGGACAGTTGGCAGAAGAATTCTTAAAAGTAATAAAGTAACTAAAGTTCTGTGGTTACCTGATATCCATTTTCAAGGTACGGCAACCATAAACCTCCACCATCATCAAAATGCTTAGGGTTATTTTGAATGCTGGGGAGGATTCTTTTAAGAGTATGTTCCAAACAGAGATATTCTCCTTTATCTGCATACTCATAAAAAGGATAACAATTATATTTTTCCCAAGGTGCGGCTTCTTTGGAAATAAATAACACTTGGGCTTTCTTATCGCAAGACCGGCATTTTTTTTCAAGGATAGTTGCAAGTAGTTGTTCTACAATTTGACGTTCATCTTTTTTAAAAAAATATTTTTGTAACTGAGAAACAGGGTAATAACCATAAACAGCTCCTGTATAACGGGTCGCCCGCGGCTGAAATTCAACCATTACAAAATTCAAAGAAGTTTTAATAAATTGTTGGGAATATCTTTCTATTAAATGACGCCGGCAAAATATTCCCATTTTCTCATCCTTATTGGAGCTGCCAGAAAGAATATCATAAGCAGGTTGTTGGCAAAGATCGCATTTTTTAAATTTTTTAAATTTACCGGGTATTTCTGCAATCACCATAAGTATAGACGGCAGGACAAAAGCCAAAAGAAAGAAAGAAAACGACAGTACAACAATTTGCAGGAACAATTTTTTGAGACTGTCATTTAACTGTGGTAAATGCTGGAAACCATCAGTATCAGAAACAGTAACAGAAAAAATACTCACCAATACTACAGTAATGAATAAGAGTTTCCATCTGGGACCATCTTTTAAATGGCTCATAGATACAGAAAAATATTAATATTATTTTTTAAAGAGTTCCCTTAACCCTGCTAAAATTTCTGTTGGCAGGGCAAAAATGATGGTGTTGGCCGGATTGGCAGTGGTGGCTTCAATGGTTTGTAAAGTCCGCAAAGAAATTGCCCCTGAATTACTCATGTTTTCCATGGCTTTTTTTAAGTTTTCCGAAGCAGCCAGTTCTCCGTGTGCCCTGATAATTGTAGCTCTTCTTTCTCTTTCTGCCTCAGCCTGCTTGGCCATCACCCTTTTCATATCAGCAGGAAGTTCAATATCCTGCATCTTAATAGATGTCACATTAACTCCCCACTCGGCAGTTTCTTTATCAACGATAATTTTAATTTCTTCTGCTATTTTTTCCCGTTCAGTTAAAAGTGTATCCAGTTCAACTCCGCCAATAATATCCCTTAAAGCTGTTTGGGCATATTGGGTAATGGCATAAGCATAATCCTGTATTTTTAAAACCGCATCTTCCGGTCTTTCTACCTGAAAATAAACAACAGCATTAATACCTACCGGCACATTATCCTTTGTAATCACCTCTTGTTGGGGGATATCAGAAGTGGTAATCCTCATATCCACTATAATCACTCTTTGAATAATAGGGATAACGATTTTCAAACCCGGACTCAAAGTATATGAATATGACCCTAAAGTTAAAACTACACCTCTTTCGTATTGATTGATGATTTTAATTCCGGACAAAATCAGCAGGAAAATTAAAACTCCCAAAACTACAAATGCCCATTCCATAATCTTAATCTAGCACTAGGATAAAGCAAAAGCAAGATACAAGCTTAATATTCAGGCATGCCGGGAGGCATCGGGGGAGGAGGTGCAGGAGGCTCCGGTTTGTCTGTAATCAAAACATGAGTTGTCATCACCATTACAGCAACTGATGCAGCATTTTGCAAAGCAGAACGGGTTACTTTCACAGGGTCAATAATCCCCGCTTTGACTAAATCTTTTACTGTTCCGTCTAAAACATCTATCCCCATATTGCCGTTTTGAGCCATAACTTTTGAGAGCGCAATGCCGTCATCCATACCGGCATTTTTCACCAACAACCTGAAAGGCTGTTCAAGGGATTTCTTAACAATTTCTACCCCAACTTTTTCTTCACCTTCTGCTACAACTGTATCCAAAGCCTTACCTGCTCTCAGAAGTGCTACCTCGCCTCCGGGTACAATTCCTTCCGCAATTGCAGCTTTAGTTGCAGCCACTGCATCAATTACTCTTTCTTTTTTCTCTTTTAGCTCTATTTCTGTGGCAGCACCGACATTAATAACAGCTACGCCGCCTGTTAATTTAGCCAGTCGTTCCTGCAGTTTCTCTTTATCAAACTCCGAATCTGATGCAGCCAGTTCTTTTCTGATTTGGGCAATCCTGCCTTCAATTTTTGCCTTTACACCTTTACCGTCAACAATTAACGTATTATCTTTATCAGAAGTAACCCTCCCTGCCCTGCCCAGCTCATCCATTTCTACTGATTCAAATTTCTTGCCGGTATCTTCTGAAATAACTGTGCCGCCGGTCAAAATGGCAATATCTTCCAGCATTTCTTTTCTGCGGTCTCCAAAACCCGGGGCTTTCACAGCCAAAACATTAAAAGTACTTCTGAGTTTATTAACTACCAGAAGTGCCAAAGCTTCACCCTCTACTTCATCTGCAATAATGACTAAGTTTTTGCTGATTTGGACAAATTTTTCCAGGAAAGGCACCAGATCAGCTGCTGAAGAAATCTTTTTATCGGTAATTAAAATATGGGCATCCTCAATAGAGGATTCCATCTTATCGGTATCAGTTACAAAGTAAGGGGAGACAAAACCTTTATCAAATTCCATTCCTTCTTTATAATCCACACTCATCTCCATGGTCTTGCCTTCTTCCACCGTTACAACCCCGTCTTTACCCACTTTTTGCAAGGATGCGGCAATCAGGTTACCAATTTGCGAATCTGCTGCAGAGATGGTGGCAACTTGTGCTACTTCTTCCTGAGAAACAATTTTTTTGCTCATCTTCTTTAACTCTTCCACCAAAACCACAACTGCTTTTTCAATGCCGTGTTTTAAAATCATGGGATTGGAGCCTGCCTGAATGTTTTTCAATCCTTCTGTCACAATTGCTTTGGCCAAAATGGTAGCAGTAGTAGTACCGTCCCCTGCTATATCAGCGGTTTTGGAAGCTGCCTCTTTTAGAAGCTGGGCTCCCATGTTTTCAAACGGGTCTTCCAAATCTATTTCTTTGGCTACAGTTACCCCGTCATGCACTACATTAGGGGCTCCCCACTTTTTATCCAAAGCCACATTTCTGCCTTTTGGACCCAAAGTAGTTGCCACAGCCTCAGTTAAGGTATTAATACCTTTTAATAATTTCTCTCTTGCATCAGAATCAAATTTCAAAATTTTAGCCATGTAAAATTCCTATATCTTCCACTTGATATGGACATCTTTCTTTTTCAAGCGCTGGACAGGGCTTCGATAGATCTGACTTACATATGCTTTGCATTGTTGCTACTAATCCACGATTTACTCTCAGCCATGCTTGAAAAGCAGTTTCTATATCTTCCAAAGTTTGATCTCCAGATGCAGTCGTCCTCTGACGGCCTATTTCTTCAATTTCAGTCAATGTTTTTGATAAAACTGTTCTCATAACTTCACAAATCCTTGGTTTTCTTTCTACCATATTTTTATCCTCTTTTTTATTTGTCATTCTGAACGCAGTGAAGAATCTCTGAATTTATTTCAGACCCACATTCGTGGGAGATTCCTCGCTCGCCTCGTCTTCGACAAGTCGAAGCGGGCTAATCGCTCGGAATGACAATGGAGAATCACTCCAATATTGCCATCAAATCATCAAACTTTACTAATTTCAACTCCCGGCCGTCAACTTTTATTTCATCCCCGCCCCATTTTTTGTAAACTACTTTATCTCCCACTTTAACCGGACACTTCACAGACTTTCCATTTTCCATAACCATCTCATCACCACAAGCTACCACTTTTCCCTGGGCTGGTTTTTCCTGGGCAGATTCCGGCAAAATTATACCGGAGGCAGTTCTAGTTTCTGCTTCAGAAGGCTGTACCAACACATAACCCATTAGGGGCTTTATTGATTCTTGATTCTTGATTCTTGACTCTTTTCTAGCTTTTGGCATATGGAATTTCTTAAGAGGCAGATTTATCCGCCGAAGCCTTGGCGTAGGCGGACTAAATATGGTTTATATCAAAACTAGCACTACTTGTCAAGGACTGATTAAGTCAGTGACTAGTCGCGAGAGCCAAGAGTCAAAAAATCTAGATAATTTCTTTTTATATTCTGATAAAACTCCCAGGCGGCAATCCTGAGGATGGAAATAAAGGGCCCCGTCTTCTATCCGCTCCATCCCTTTTTGTTTCTGCATTATTTTCAGCTGAAACCATTTAGCAAGACCCTCCATCCACGTCATTGCGAGGAGCGAATGCGACGAAGCAATCTTCTGCGGTACTAGATTGCCACGCCCCTTCGGGGCTCGCAATGACGAATCCACCCAGTTTGGCAAAAACTTAAAAACCCACTCATTATCATATAAGTATTTAGAATAAATCCCATTCCGCTGCCACAAAACTTTCATTTGTAAAACTTCATGGGCAGTATATATATCTTTATTTTTCTGCTCCAGTTTATCCTCTTCCACTAAAATATTAGCGCATATTTTCCCGGCAACTTTTTTCCCGCTTTCTCCTGCCTTTCTTCTTTGTCCTGTTAAAGACAGTAGTCCTAAAGCCAGCAGTCTTGAAACCCACAAACGGTTTTTGGCAGTAACAATAAAAAGGTCAATGTCATCATATTTGCCGGCATTATTTAAAGCCAAGCCCCCTGAAATCCCAACCAATTTAATCCAAGGGATTACTTTCAAAACCTGGGCAAGCATTCTGGCCTTTTTTAAATAGACCTCAGACTGCCTGGCTTTTTCCAACCTTTTACTAATCAGTTTTTTTCTTTTTGGCAAATAATAAAATCTTCTGCAGGCTGCAACTCCTCGAGTCTGAGCGACCTCGGAGTCGAAGACCTGTAACCTACCCACTAACTTCCCCAGCGCTTTCTCCAACTGCCTGAGTGTTACTTTTTTCCCAATCAACCATTTATGTATTTCATTTATCTTTAAGGGGTAATCAAAAATATCTGCATAAATTAGTGTTTTTAAAATCGCTTTTTCCATGAAGCTAATTTATCACAACTGCTCCTATTATGCATAAACAAACCGCATAAGTTATAATCCTTATTATGAAAGTTTACTTTGTACGCCACGGTGAAGGTGATCATAATGTCCGAAAGCTTTATTCACATCCGGATTTTTCCTTAACGGAGAAAGGGAAACTACAGGCAAAAATAGCTGCAGAAAGAATCAAATCTTTACCTATAGAGATAATTATTTCCAGTACATTTAAAAGAACCATGCAGACAACTGAAGTTATAAATAAGCATCTTAAAAAAGAAGTAATATATTCTGACCTGGTAACTGAGATTAGAAGGCCTTCTGAAATTGCGGGTAAATTTCAGGGTGATCCGGAAGTTATAAAAATAAAAAATGAAATGGATAAAAAATTCCATCTACCTAACTGGCGTTATTCTGATGAAGAAAATTTTTATGACTTTAAAAAAAGAGCATTAGATTTTATAAAATATCTGGAATCTCTAAATTACGAGCATATTTTAGTAGTCACACACCTTGTTTTTATTCAGGCTGTTGTTTTAGCTATGATGCTGAAAGAAAATTTAAATTCAGAAATTTTACTGCGTGCTTATAGATTCTTAGAGATTGAAACCAGCGGATTAACTATTTGTGAAAATAAAAATAACGACTGGCATCTTATTACCTGGAATGACCATGCCCATCTGGCAGAAAACAATAATGCTAAATTTCAAGGATAGTTACTCTCTTTCAAATATCACAACTTTACAAATCGGTGGACCGGCCAAAAAGTTTGTGACAGTCAAAACTGAAAAAGACTTAATAGAAGCCATTGAATATGCCGTCAGTCAAAAAATACCATATCTTATAATTGGCGCTGGCAGCAATTTATTGGTTTCAGATGAAGGAGTAAATTCTCTGGTTATTAAAAATGAAATTAGTGGTATATCCACCTGGGAGGAGCCAAAGCCCATCTCCCAGGTGTCCGTAAAAAGCGGCACTAAATTACAAGACCTGGTTGATTATGCTATCATCCACAATCTGGCAGGTTTGCAAAAACTGACCAAAATTCCCGGGACAGTTGGTGGGGCAGTTTACGGCAATGCCGGAGCTTACGGCCAGACTATTTCTGATCATCTTATTTCTGTCACTGTTTTAAATCCTCACAGTTTAACTACTGAGCAATTTAGCAATAAAGATTGTAATTTCGGCTATCGAAACAGCATTTTCAAAAAGAATAAATACATCATCCTGGAAGCAAAATTTCAGCTGGAAAAAGGAGATTTAGAAAAAATGCAGATGGAGGAAAAAGAAATCACCTGGAAAAGGTTTGTCAAATATCCTCCCGGCATAAAATGCCCCGGAAGCTTTTTTAAAAACATCATTGCAGAAACTTTACCCAAAGAGATTTTGGATAAAATCCCGCCGGAAAAAATTGTGTACGGCAAATTAACTGCAGGAGCTCTCCTTGAAGAAGTTGGTGCCAAAGGTCAATCTGTAGACGGCATAAAAATAGCTGACTACCATGCTAATTTATTTATTAACAGCGGCACCGGCACAGCCAAAGCTTTTTATAATTTAGCCAAAGCTTATACCCAAAAAGTCAAAGAAAAATTCGGCATCACCTTAGAACCGGAAGTCCAACTGATCAATCTGCCACCGCTCCGCTAGAGCATTAGCATAGCGTTTTAGAGAGAAAAATGATATAATTCCCGTCCATGAAAGAGGAAACTATCACAAATAAACTTGCATGTCCAACAGACAGGCGACCCTTTGGTCAAGACGATATATCCGGTGCCGAATGGCAAGGATCACGGATATTTAAGGCCCGATTATGTTGCCCTGATTGTCAAACAGCTTACCCAATACAAGACGGAATAGCCTTTTTGTTGCCCCCCCACCTTAGTTTGCATTCACTTTCTGAACAAACAGCCCGGGACGAAGACGCTACTGGTTATGAAAAGACTAAAGCTCCTTATGAAACAAAACAAGAAAGAAAGGCATTATATCAAGGAGTTAATTTTTCTTCGCATACCGTGGTAGTAGATATAGGAGCCGGTCCTGGCAAACGATATACGCATGATCTGGCTCAAAGAGCAGGACAAGTAGTAGCTATTGATCTTTCTCCCGAGATGTTACTTTTAAACGCTACAATAGCCCAAACCACTCTTCCTCCAGATGTGGCAAGTAGAATTGACTACGTTGTTGCTGATGCCACTGCTTTGCCGCTTCAACCTAAAAAGTTTGATGTCGCTTTATTTGCTCAAGTATTAGAACACCTCAAACCAGAGACGCATGTTGCGTGTTTAACTGATATAAAAAATTCCTTAACTCCAGAGGGACATCTGGCAATGTCTGTTTATAACCTAAAGGCTACCGGACGAGATATCCGGCGTCATCCTGCTGATATATTTTCTTTAGTAATTGGTACATTCCCAGATGAACACAGAGGAAACTTCCGCTCCGGATATCATGACCTTAATGGTGAAAAAGAAAAATTATATTATTATAACTTTACTTCTCCAGAATTATATCAAGCTCTTTGCAAAGCTGGCTTTACAGTAGACAGGATAACTGGCATCCTGAGTCTGCCTCAACAATTACCAAGCATTCTCAGGGCAATGTTAGATCCAGTTCTAACGAATCGTATTCCTACTTTTGCCTGTAATCGAGGACAATTTTTAGTTGCTCATGCTACTCCATCATTTACATCTATCAATTGATAAACTTCCAGAGGGATTTCTTCGTAAGGGTGAACTGCTTTAATTGCTGCCACTACATCCTTAACTTTTTCTTTCCGGCAAATTACTTCAATTCTTTCTTCCTTCACCTCTTCCAATCTCCCGATCTCTCCAATTGCCGGTTTTGCACCTTTTCCCGGAATAAACCTTCCTACCCCTTTGGTAGAAAAAGAGGCATGATGATAATTTCCCAAAACTCCTGCTCCGGCATCCCCCATAGCCATTCTTACTTTTTGGGCATCAGCAACCGGCACAAAAGTGACAATTTTAAACATACTTACTTCAAGTCTTTTAATTGATCATCGCTCAATCCTGTCTGTTTGATAATTTTCCTTAACGTTCCTGCCGGGACTGGTCCAGGGTGTACTGCCACTTGAGTCCAATGACCATCTGAATGAGTAAGCCTGATATGACTCCCCTTACCTTTACCTTTTCTAAAACCATATTTTATTAGGAATTTTATTAGGCGTAAGGGTTTAATATTACGCGGCAGTTTGTTCATACCACAACTATTCTGGCATCAGGCGGAGCTTTAACTTTAGTTGTTATGACTACCTGTTCTTCTGTATTATCCATAGGGATCTCTTTTCCCTCATCTTTCATACATTCTATAGCCAATTCAATGCCATCCTTAATGCTCTTTAAAGCTTCATCGATTGAATCGCCATAGTCGGCTACACCCAAAGTCGGGCAATAGGCATTGTAAACAGTTTTCCTACCCATTTTTTCCGGTTCTATAATAATTCTGTAATTTAAAATCCTCTTTTGCATAAATTCATTTTACCATAAAATCAGTATGCAACAAACATGGCCCGATCGTCGTCGAGTCGATTTGACAAAGCAGACAACCGTTTGGTAAAATGCAGCAGCAAGGTAAAGTTGCCAAAACATTATGCCAAATATGCCAGAAAGACTAGGATCCAACCAAAAAGAACCCGAGATCGTGAAATCTGTTCTCACGGAGCGAGCTAGTGCGCCATCAATAACCCCCGGGAATCTGATTCAACTAACCGAAGAGCAGCTTTCTCTTGCCACAGCCCGCTATATACTCAACTGCGTTTTTGAAGACCTGGAAAAAGAAGCGGGTCTAAAGTAAACACCGACTGAAAAATTCAACCAAATTTCTATTAATATTTCTTCGTATAAAAATTCAGCAATAATATTTTGTACTATCTGGTAGTTGGAACTGGCTGAGGCTTGGTGTATTTATCCAGAACCTGTTTGACTCCCTGGTCAACTGTCTGCAAAGCATTTTGCGGATCAGTTCCTGCCAACGTTGCATTTATCCCGTCTTCAAAATATTTGATCATCTCATCATTGATTCCGTTATCAAAAGTGTTTGATGATAAGTACCAGGTTTTATAAATCGGACCCTGAGTAACAAAGGCTCCCACAATCGGGTCAGCAGCAAGTTCGTTTGATAGGCTAACTTGCGAATAAGGCTCACCAAATAACCTGATTTGTGAAGCCTGCTGGTAAACTAGCCTCTCTGCCTCAGCAGAGGTTAAATATTTGACAAATTTCCAGGCTTCTGCTGGATTTTGAGATTTTACCGATACTACCTCACCCCAAAAAGTAGCCCAACCCACATTCTTGCCGGAAAGCTGCGGCACCGGTGCTACCTTAAATTTTAAGTTGGGGTTGGCAATTCGCAGCTCATGTGCCCTCCAGGAAGGAGCAAAATAAAAACCTAATCTCCCCTGGGCAAACATATCTGTTGATTTTGGCAGATTCACATCCCATGTTTTTTTCCGGGGATCTGTCACAAAACCGGTATAAAACCTTAATACTTCTGCAGCTTGGGAAGTTGCCAAATTATTAAAATCAGCACCCGGCTGCTGCAAAATCAGCAACCCTAAAACATCCGGCCAGTGGTCAACATTCCCGGCAGTTCCTAAGGCAGCACCCGCAGTTTGGATGTTACCGGTGGCATCTTTGACAGTCATTTTTACTGCCAGATCTATAAACTCCTGCCAATTTTTCGGCGGTTGACCCCCAATCCCCAAAAGCATCTCTTCGTTATAAAAAAGGGCCAAACCATCTATTTCCATCGGCGCGCCATAAATTTGACTATTCTTCACAAAACTGTCTGCTGCCACCGGATAAAATGTGTTTTTAAAATCGGGTAAAGTAAAGACTTCCAAAGGAGCAGGGGCCAGATCAGAAGTAAACATAGGCAGCCAGGAATTGTGAATCCTGAAAATATCCGGCCCTACCCCTTCCCTGATTTGAGTTTGCACCCTGGTTCTGTAATTTACGGACGATTTACGTTCGTAATTTATTACGATATTCGGGTTCTGCTTTTGGTATTCGGCAACTGCGGGTCCAATTAAAGTATTATCCTCCCAAAGCCCCCAGTAAGTTAAAGTTATCGGACCTTGTGGTTTTGGTTTATTAAAAAAAGAAATGCTTGACCCAAATTTCCAGATTATAAGTCCTATGATAATACTCAGGACAAGCACAATGATGATAATCTTTTTCATTTCTTTGTAAATTATACCCTAAAACGATACAATAGCGGCATGGCTAAAGCTAAAAAAATCGCGCATTTTCAATTTGTTAAAAAAAACCTCCTGCCGGTTATTTTATTTATTGTGCTTTTTGTTTTGACAATCATCACTGTTGAATCATTCCTGGCAGATAAATATTACCCCCAGACTTTTGTGGGAGATACCAATATTTCTTTTTTAACAGAAGGCCAGGCAATTCAAAAAGTCCAATTAAGTTTTCAAAAAAGATCCCGGCAAAAACTGCAGTTTAATTTCTCCGCTGCCAGCAAATCAGGACAAACATTTACCATTGATTTAGCTACCTCCTCTGCTTCCCTGGATTATTCCTCACTGGATAGTAATTTCAGGCAAAGCCACAGCGGCACGCCTTGGGATCAAATAAACTCTCAAGCATATTCCCTCTTTTTTGCATCCAGAATTTCCCCAAAAATAGCTTTATCTTTAGAAAAACAATTTAATGCTGTAGCTTCACAAATTGATCTTCCTCCACAAAATGCCCAGCTGATTTTTGACGAAACACCGGAACCTGAAAGCAGCTCTTCTGCCCGCATTCAGATCAAAGAAAGTGTTGATGGTCTGGCCTTAGATAAAGAAGGCACGGAAAAGATAATCAAAGATTTCCTTTTGACCGGCAAATATTCTCCCCTATTGCCTGCTAAAACTATACCTCCCCAAATTACCACCAGTCACGTCACCCGTGCCAAAGATGTTTTAGACACAGTATTAAAAGAACCAGTCAAATTGACATTTGATAACAAGACTTTTGTTTTAGATGCTAAACAACTGTTGACCTTACTAGATTTTAAAAAAGGCACTTCTTTGCTGGATCAAGATCAAGGCAACACTTATCTAAAAAAACTTGCCCAGGAAATTGACACTGAAGTCCAGGAAGGATTATTTGAATTCAATCCTGATACAAAAAGAGTAAACGCTTTTAAGCCTTCCCGGGAAGGACGGAAATTGGATGTTGATAAAACCTTTGACCTTATTTCGGAGTCCCTGCTTGCAGGTTCTCTAAAAACCATCACCCTGCCTGTTGATATCGTCAAACCCAAAATAGAAACCTCAAATGTTAATAGTTTAGGGATTAAAGAGCTTCTGGGAAGGGGGATTTCTAACTTTGCCGGATCAATCCCTAACAGGATCTACAATATTGGCTTAACTGCCACCAGAATTAACGGGGTGCTGGTACCACCGGGTGAAACTTTTTCTTTTAATAAAACAGTCGGAGACATTTCTGCAGCAACAGGTTTTAAACAGGCTTATGTTATTAAAGAAGGCAGGACTGTTTTAGATGACGGGGGCGGAGTCTGCCAGGATTCAACCACACTTTTTAGGGCAGTTTTAAATGCCGGACTGCCTGTTATTAAAAGAACAGCCCATGCTTATAGAGTCAGTTACTATGAACAGGGATTTCCTCCTGGCCTTGATGCTACAATTTTTTATCCGAGTGTTGATTTTCAATTTAAAAATGATACGTCAAATCATATCTTAATCCAGGCATATACTTCCGGTACTACCCTGTATGTTGATTTATACGGTACACCAGACGGCAGAACATCTATCTTATCCAAGTCCCAAGTTACTAATTTGATCCCGGCACCTACGGAACTTAGACAGGATGACCCGGCTTTGCCAAAAGGCACTGTAAAACAGGTTGACTGGGCAGCCCAGGGAGCAACCGTTACCTTTACCAGAACCGTAGTAAGAGGGAACGAAACTTTAATCTCTGAAACCTGGAAATCAGTTTACAGACCCTGGCAGGCTGTATTTTTAGTGGGGACAAAAGAAAATTAATTCTTGTGTTCTATCTCAATTTCTGCACTTTCAAGATCGAACTTCACTTTACACAGATTAAAGAAGCCATATTGACCAAGTAAAGCCACCTTACTGGAAAGATCCGCAAAGACAATCCTTGTCTTAAAGGCTATTTCTCCAACTTGTAGAAATAACTTTCCAACTACTCCCTGTATCGGTTCTCCTGTTGCTCCTGAGAAATAAACCTTTTTTGCCTTCTTAAAATCCATGTCCAATTTCTGGGCAATTTCAGTAGGAAAAATACAAAAATCAGCTCCAGAATCAATGAGCGCTTCATAATAAATTGCCTGCCTTTTATATCTCAAACTTACTGGGATTATTGGTCTTAAAAGTCTTCTTTTTGTGGAAAAAGGTGCAGCTAAATTAACTTCTCTATATTTAAATTTCACTTTTTTGTTATCTTACCAACAAAGTATGTCATTTTTTTTGGCACAAAATAGAAAATGGGTTCTTTAAAGCCTTTTTTTTCAGCCTTTTTGGATGTTTCCTCCAAACTTTTTCCAGCGGAAATAACAGTTACCTCATCATTTTCCAAAGCCACCCACAGGCCTTTATATTTTTTATAGATATGAGTCCAATCAATAGCTGCCATAAAGCTAATTATACCATGAAAATCTGCCTGCAAAGGCTGGCATCGGCAATGCAAAAACATTAATACTACGGCCGTAATATTAATGTAAACTGACAAACTTATTGCAGCCCTGTATATTTATCTATTATTAAATCCTTACTGGCCGTTCCTAATAATTCTTTCCAGCTCTTCTCTGGCTTTAACAAAACTCCCATTCCCAAATCTTCTCCTAAAAGTTGTCAATGAAGTAGTAATCTTTCCTGCCTTATAGAATTCATCTATATCAACCATAGTAGGAGCATGTCCAAGTACCTCACTCATATCTTTCCATTCTTGAATCATACTGTCCTCTGTAATTCTGAACCTCTTTGGAAACCTTTCTCGATAATACTCCAAATTTGCTTCCTTCTCAGGAACAACAGAATGAACGTGTTGAGCGAATAATCTTATATCCATCAAGTTAAAAATTGATACATCTTTAGTTTTTCCAAGTTTATTCTGAATACTTGGTTTCCGTATATCAACCCGAACCAGCATCTCGGCCAGCAGACTTGCCCCTCCTTGTGATGAAGTTGGTAATGTAACAATATAGTGCCCTCTATCCTCATCAATGATTACTTTTCCTATCCTGTCAAAAAATCCTGTTACAAAACCCCAAATATATCTGGGATTCATTACTACCCAGGGATGAGTAGACGAAATTGTTCCAGCCCAGGCATCAGACCTCAAATCTCCTAAAAATCTGGCTACTTTTCTGCTATTAAAAGCATACCCTAATTCTTTTCCAGTACCGGAGTGATCCTCGTATGTATTTAAAGAGAATAAACTATCTGTTAGTAACCTAAATTTCTCCAGTACATTCCTATCAGCACCCATCATTCGGATATTACCGTTGCTGTGCACATATCCCCCATTAGATAAAGTTCCTAGAAACCACGCTAAATCTACTGATGGTTCTGGAGGTCTGAAAGGAACTTCATATTGACTCAATTTAATTCCATGCCTTTTAAGTAGTGAATATACAGATGGATATTGTTCATATCCAAATTGATTAGCTAAAGCTTGACCGGTTGGTAATCTAGTAATTTCACCTGCTTCAAGCCTCCGGATACTTTCCTGAACATATCCTAATAATTTTTCCCCTCTATTTAATCCCTCTGGTGACATAAGATAAATCCTCCTGAAGAATAAAAAACTTAACTGTTTTGACCTGAATAGGTATCGCGGTCTGCCTGCTGTCTTTGTATAGTTGCTATCATACTTCTGAGTCGCGCAGTTTCTTCCAAAAGATTATTATAATCTTTGTCCATCACTCTAACCACATCCGGATGACCGGATCGTAGTTTTTCAATGATCCTTACGGCATCCCCCAAAATCTTTTTTACAGGAAGAGGCACTTCTTCAGCAGCAAGATCCAGTGTAGCCAAAATTCTGATTGCCGGCTCAAGATGGGCTTCAATAACTTCCCTTTGTAATCTTTCAATATTTCTCTCAATTCTTCTGTGTTTGATCTCTTCCGGACTGATTTGAGGATAGTCTTCAATAAGCTGAAATGGTACGGTAGGAACAGGTACAGCCTCCGGGGGTTTTGCTTCCGGGGGTCTATCAAGGCTCTGCCTTACCTTATGCATCCTGATTGCAGCGGCCATAGGTATACTGCCTTGTAATACTTCTTTCTGAACATGTGCATCAAGCGCCCTAAAACCTTGAATCCATCTTGTAACCGCTGCCTTATCAGTGGCATCAACATTGCGATCCTCAATTATTATTGTCACAAGCCTTTTCTGCAGATACAGATCTTTAGTAGTTTTTAGCTCTTCTTCCATTACAGTAGCGACAATTTGTCCAATTTCAAACTGCAGTATTTCCCTGCCTACCTTTTCCTGAAATTCTGCCACGGTTTTTTGCAATAACCTTGCTCTCTCCGAAAGAGCACCTTCAGTAGCCGCTGACAAAACTGTCTCCTGTCTCTGTGACATTGAGGCTAAGGCTTGTTCAATAGTATCCTTACCAACTCCCCTATTGACCATATTATCCAGTCCGTTTCTTAAGTTATCCTGCCACTGCCGGCTTTGGCGCAAAATTGTGGCTGCGGTACGGATATCCTCTGCCATCCCCGGCAATTTAGTTTCTTCAAGGTTGGTATGTCCACCAAGATTATTAATCAGCATCTTCTCATCTTGTGTTAAAGTTCCTTTTTTTGTTAACCCATGGTAATATCTTTTTAAGATTTGTCTATTTAAATCTACTTTAATTTCATTAGATTTTTTCATTGGAGATCCAGCCGTAATTATTTGTAAAGTTTGCTCAATATTTAAGGATATGTCATTTAAAGCGCGCCTCGCCTCAGAGCGTTCAGACTCATTACCAGGTAAGCTTGCTGATAACCTGGCAAAGGTTTCCTGCAAAGCTCTGGAAAATTCAATTCTAACCCTTTCCGCTTCAGCCAAGCGGTTTAGATATTCCCTGCGTAATTTACTTTCAAAACTATGGGAGTGCAACAGCCCGAATATTTCTTTTTGCGCTCCTTCTGATCCCCCGATTACAGCAGATTTTGTTCCTATTAAAGAATATGCTGACTCTGCTACAATTCCTCTAAGTAATCCCGACTTTCGGATGATTTCTGCAATATCACAAAGGGCCTTTTCCAGTCTCTCTTTTTCCTCGCTTTTCTCATCAACTATAAATCTTTCCTGCTCTGCCAAGGATTTCCTAAATCCTCTCTCGGTGCTAATATCTATATTTTGATTAGCGATAAACGAAAGTGCGGCCAGTGCAGGAAATTTCGCTGCCAAATCATCACCTACCATCCCCCTCCAGCTGTTAATCAAATGACCTGCAATCCTTTCAGGTGCTATTGCCTGATGCTCAACTGTCCACGGTATCACCGCTCGCAGATACTGAATTAAGGTAAGAGATGTTTGATTCTTTTGGCGTTCCTTTTCGGGAACAATGCTCTCGTCTTTTAACAGATCATCAGTGATATCAACCACGCGGATCTGATCGAATTTCATATTAGGAGCAGCCTGCAATATTTGACCTTTATGATCAGCTGCAAATTTCGTTCTGGTTAATCCATCAATTATTAACTCTGTTTCAACTTCACCATTTGGTGTGTATATTCTGACTCTGGCAATATGAGGGGGCGAACTCATATATCTGGCCTCTGAAGGAGAGGCTACCATACTATCGTAGGAAACCCTGTTAATAATCAAGGCTGCAGGATTATCTCTCAATAGCTCAGTAGGATCTCTCCATAAAACCAAAGTTCTCTCGGGAAGAACCAAAACTTCTCTTCCTGCTCTTCTTTCTGTATCCATAGATGGCAAATTCTACCACACTATAAGGCTGAAAGTCAAAATTTGGTGGGATAAAAATTTGGGTAATGACAGGCCTGCCAGTAGAAGTGTTGCTTTTGGCGATGTGATGTATAATTAATATATGAAAAAACAATCTTACATCTCATCTAAACCAGATATTATGCGCGGGGCACTGGTTATCACCGGTACCCGTGTACCGATAGAGAGAATTTTGTATATGGTTTCTGAAGGGTACACAATCGACGAGATTCACGATCATTATCCATGGGTTCCCAAAAAAGCATTCAAAGGAGCTATTGCGGAGCTAGCTACCAAGATAGATACTAATAAGGATGAAGGTAAAATTTTTCAAGCACAAAATTCTCCTTGACGAAAATTTCTTCGTGCGTTCATATCTACCCAGGTTAAACAAAAAGTTTACTGTAAAACACGTTCTGCAAAATCCGGAACGTAAAGGTTGGTCTGATTGGCAAATATTTCAATTTGCTTCTAAAAATCATATGGTAGTCGTAACATTTAATGTCAAAGATTTTGTGGAGTTTGTAGAGTTGAGTAATACTACAGGTATTGTGGGTGTTTCCACTAATCTAAGCGAAGACGATATTGATAAAAAATTAACGGCCCTTTTTACCAGAAGTTCCGAACGCGCTCTTTTTGGTAAATTGACTATTATCAGCGGAGAAACATAAAACCCAAACGTTTTGGCAAATCATTTAACCACCTTTTCCCTTCATCTCCTCTTAATGCAATTACCTTTTTAATAAATTCTTCATTCACAGATATAGTATAGCAGTGTATACTTAAAAACATGATTACTGTTACCGGATCTTTGGCTTTTGACCATATCATGAATTTTCCTGGCAAATTTGCAGACCACATCATGCCTGATAAAATCCACCAGATAAATCTTTCATTTCTGGTTAACACTTTAAGCAAACAAAGAGGCGGCACTGCCGGCAATATTGCCTACAATTTAGCCCTGCTAAAAACTCCTGTTTCTATTGTTAGTATGGCCGGGGTGGATTTTTTAGAATATGCCAGGTTCTTAAAAGATGCCGGGGTAGATATTTCCCTGATTAAAACCATTGATAACAACCTCACTTCTTCCTGTTTTATCATGACTGATAAATCAGACAATCAAATTACTGCCTTTTATCCGGGAGCCATGGAATATGCCCAGAAGTTATCTTTGAAAGGAATCAAAACTGATTTTGCAGTTATTTCCCCCAACAACCCTCAAGCGATGATAAATCTTACCTCTGATTGCCAAAAACAAAACATCCCTTATATGTTAGACCCCGGCATGCAGCTGCCGGCTCTGACTGCCGGTAATTTAGAAAGTATGTTAAAAGGCGCAGAAATTTTAATTGGCAATGATTATGAAATTGCTCTTTTAAAAGAAAAACTTAACCTGGACGAGGCCAAACTTTTGGGGCAGGCTAAGATACTTATTACCACTTTAGGTGAAAAAGGGTCTATTATCCAGACCAAAAATCAAACCATTCAAATTCAGCCAGCCAAACCAGGCAAAGTTGTTGACCCCACCGGGGCAGGAGATGCTTATAGAGCTGGATTTTTAGCAGGGCATTTAAAGAGTTTGGACCTGAAAGTTTGCGGGCAAATGGGCTCTATTGCTTCTTGTTATTCAGTAGAAAAATATGGTACAACTAATCACAAATTTACAGTTGAGGAATTTTGTAAAAGATACCAACATAATTTTGAAGAGGAATTGAATCTGCTGTGACCGTCATTGCGAGCGATTAGCAAAGCAATCTTCTATATAAAATAGATTGCCACGTCGCTCGAAGACTCGCTCCTCGCAATGACAAAACATTTTATGAAAAAAGATATTAAAAACATTAAACTTGCACCTAAAGGAAAACTCCGAATTGAATGGGCTGGTTCCCAGATGAAGGTTTTGGAACTTATTAAAAATCGTTTTACCAAAGAAAAACCCTTAAAAGGTATAACCTTAGGGGCTTGCCTGCATGTAACTGCAGAAACTGCAAATTTAATGATTGCTTTAAAAGCAGGAGGAGCAAATTTGGCGCTTTGTGCTTCCAACCCCTTATCCACTCAAGATGATGTGGCTGCCTCATTGGCAGCAGATTTTAATATCCCTACTTTTTCCCTCAAGGGCGAAGACAAAGATACCTATTATAAGCATTTAAATGAAGTCTTGGACTTTAAACCACAAATTACCATGGATGACGGGGCAGATTTAGTTACTTTACTGCACACAAAAAGGAAATCCCAACTACCTAAAGTTTTAGGTTCTACCGAAGAAACAACCACCGGAGTTATAAGACTTCGGGCCATGTTAAAAGACGACACGCTAAAAATACCCGCCATTGCAGTCAATGATAGTAACACCAAACACATGTTTGATAACCGTTACGGCACCGGCCAATCCACCGTTGACGGAATAATCAGAGCCACCAATGTGCTTTTGGCAGGTAAAAAATTTGTAGTAGTAGGCTACGGCTGGTGCGGAAGGGGGTTGGCTCAAAGAGCCCGGGGCATGGGATCACAGGTAATCATCACAGAGGTTGATCCTTTAAAAGCTTTGGAGGCTGTAATGGATGGTTTTGAGGTAATGCCGGTTTCCGAAGCTGTTAAAATTGCCGACATTATTTGTACTGCCACCGGCAATAAAACCGTTTTATCAGTTGAACATTTTAAAAAAATTAAAGACGGATGCATTGTTTCCAATACCGGCCACTTTAATGTGGAGTTTGATTATGATGGTTTAGTCAAGATTGCCAAAAGCAGAAGAATTTTGCGGGATAATCTGGAAGAAATTATTTTAAGTGACGGTAAAAAGATTTTTGTGCTGGGAGAAGGCCGGCTGATTAATTTAGCCTCAGCAGAAGGCCACCCGCCTGATGTAATGGATATGAGCTTTGCCAATCAGGCTTTGGCTGCTGAATTCTTGGTGCAAAACCGCGGCAAATTAAAAACAGATGTTTATACTGTGCCGCAAGAGTTAGATGACATGATTGCCAAACTAAAGCTGGAATCATTAGGGGTCAAAATTGATACCTTAACCAAAGAACAGAAAAAATATTTATCCTCCTGGAATGAAGGAACCTAAATCGACTACTTGACATTGGGTAGTAAATACACTAAAATAGTCAGTATATGTCACAGATTAGATTAAATAAAACACCGGAACTAGCAGAAGTTTTAGCTTATCTTAGAAGCAAGTACTTACTATTGTCCGAAGCTGAGATTATAAAAGTAGCTCTTGCTGAAAAGTATTCAAAAGAGGTAAGCGCTCCACTCATAGACGAAGCAACTGAAAAGCTCATTGCAAAAGGTTTAAAAGATTACAAAAACGGACGATATACTGTAGTCAGAACAGATAAAGATCTTAATGCGTATCTCAAGAGCCTTTAAAGATGTACGCTCTCCATTTCGCAAGTACCTTTGCTCCTACCTACAAAACACTAATTAAAGATAATCAGGAACTTGAAAAACGAATAGAGAAAGCATTGAGATTACTGAAAAACGATCCAGCCTATCCTTCACTAAAAAGTCATAAAGTAAATACACGAAATTTCGGAGAAAAATGGAGTAGTTGGGTGACTGGTGATTTACGAATTATTTGGGCTTTTGATGCAGAAGAGAAGCAAATTATTCTTTTATTTGCCGTCACTAAACATTCTGGAACACACAAAGAATACAAATGAACATGCAACTTATCTCATTAAATGTTGCCTTGTTTGAAACCAATAATGAGCAGTTATATAAATTCCTGCTTGAGCAAAATCCTGATATTGTTTGTTTGCAGGAAGTTGCAGATAAAGTTGATACTGAAGTTGATCCAAATTACCTCTCAAAAGATTTGATAGATAAAGCTACTAAAAAATTAAGTTATTCCTTTTTTGCCCCCACCTGTAAGATTCGCGATTTCCACCGGAAGAATTTTCATCAAAAAGAAAATTTTGATTTTGATTTCGGGGGATTTTTAGAATCCGGAAATTATATTAAAAGTAAATTTAAAATATTAAAAAAAATAAATATATTTATCACCGACAATAAAAATATTCAGATTCTAGACTGGTCTACCTGGCCAAAATCCGAATCCAAAGCAGTACAGGTTGTAGATTTTAAATTACCAAACTTAAAAAAGTTAAGGGTTATAAATTATCACGGCATCTGGACCAGGGAAAAAATTGGCAATAAAGATACTTTAAAGGCTTGTCAAAAGGTTAATCAACTGGCCAAAGAAGTTGATTATCCGGTCATAATTACAGGGGATTTTAATTTATTTCCGGATACAGAATCCATGAGGGTCTTTAAAGATTTCATCAGCTTAGTTGATGAACATCATATCAAAACCACCAGACCGCAAACTAATGAGCTAAATCATCTGGAAAGAAATGTTGTAGATTATATTTTAGTAAGCAAAGGTATAAAGATAAATTCCTTCAAAGTTTTAGACACTGACGTCTCCGACCACCTGCCCCTTTTACTGGATTTTGATATTTAAACTTTGCAATAACGGGAACTTCTTCCCATGCCTACTCTTTTAACTTTCTTCAGGTCAAACAGCTTTGCAAGCGCCTGTCTGACGGTTGCATAAGCAACTTTTGTCGATTTGGCTATCTGCCCGGGTGAGGCTTCATCAACGTTTTGCAGATACTGCCAGACTACTCTTTGTTTGAGGGATAAAATATCCTCAATATTTTCACCGGACATTAAACTTATAGCCTCTTTTGATTGAGCAAAAACAATATCTAAGAAAAACTCCAGCCACGGTGCAATATTACCAACACCCTTTTTAAAAGTCTTCTGGCTTTTTCTTAGAGCAAGATAATACTGGGGTTTTTGATCCTCAATCAGCCTCTCGTGAGAAACATACGGTATGTATAGATAGCCTGTCTGAATCAAAAGCAGGTTAGCCAAAATTCTGGATAATCTGCCATTTCCATCTCTAAAAGGGTGGATATTTAAAAATTCAACTAAAAAGTTGCCAATAATAATAAGGGGATGCGAGAGCTTGGTATCCAAAGCGCCCCTGGTCCATTCAACCAATTCCTGCATCTGTTTGGGCGTGAGATATGCCGGAGTAGTATCAAAAATAACTCCAATCCTGCGGCCTTTTTCATCAACCATCTCAACCTTATTGTCGGTACTTTTGTATCTACCTCTGTGATTCTGGTCTTTCTCAGCATACTTTAATAATTCCTGATGCAGGTGTTTTATTGTATTTTCCCCAAATCTGATATGTTCCCAGTTTTCAAAAATTATCTGCAGCAATTCATAATAACCCTGGATCTCCTGTCTGTCCCTATCAGTAAATTTCTGCACGGCAATACCCTGCATTAAATCTTCAATATCATCATCTGATAACCTGGCGCCTTCAATCCTGGTAGAAGCGCCTGTAGAGGTAATCAGAACTGATTTTTTAAGCCTGCCCAGAAGTTGGGGATTTAAACTGGCTCCTGCGCTCCACTTACCTTTTAGCTCATCAATTTGAGCAAGTTTTAGCAAAATTTGCGCAGGAATCAGCTCTAACCTTTTTTCAAACTTTCTGTTTTTAATCATAATTGCAAGTGATATTTTAACTATAGCAGATTATAGCAGATTATAGCAGATTTGACAAATATCTCCGACCACCTGCCTCTTTTACTGGATTTTGAATTATGAATATCTGAAAAAGTTATCCCACCAAACTAAGAAGAAACGGAAACTCCTTATAAGGCTGCTGAAAAAAGTCTGAACCCATATGTCCCTGGCCTTTCATCACAATAAGTCTAGCTTTATCCGATCCTATTAAATTAACTATTTCCTGCCCTTTTCTATCATCACAGGTGTATGGATCATCATCTGAATTAAGGCAGATAACCTGTCCCACGCGAGCCCGGATTGCATCCCAATCATAACTGGCTTGTAGAATTGGATTTCTCTCATCACACCATTCATCTAATTCCCTTGGCGAACAAAAACCTGCCACTAAAATTACCTGATTTATGGTTACATCCTTTAGACTTTCTAACACACTCAAAGCAAGGGGCACTCCGGCTGAGTGGGCAATTAAAAGGCGTGTGTTTACATCAGGCGCCTTTAAAGCTTCAGGCAACCACAAGTCTAATCCTAGTCTCTCTGAATCATTAGGCAGTTGTGGTGTCCTCACCTGATAACCTTTCAGTTCCAGACCCTGCCTCATATAGGGTATCCAGTATGAGCTAGGACCGTCTCCACTACCATGAAATATTACTGCATTTTTTACTCTTTCCATACTTATTGATAATCTGATAAAACTTGGTAAAAAGCCTTATCTAATGCTGCCTGCTCTGCTTCTGAATAAATTCCACCGCTAACCCTAACCACGGGACTACTATCATCAGGCCAAATCCTGGTCCTGTCAAAACCGAAACTTTGCCCCAAATCGCACAATGACGAAATAGTTAAATTTGACCAGAGTGCTTCAGCAATACGAACATGACTGTCTAAATCTGCAGGCACGAGAAAAAGGACTGGCGATATTCCATCTGGTGCATGCAAGTTGACATAATAGCTATTTTCGTGATTTGGTAAATTTGGATGATTTACTACAAACTGGCTCTCCGGGTTTTGGCTTTCAACACACACTCTGGCAAGTCTTAATGTATGTTTAAAAATAGCTTTGTTTCTCCGGTAATATTCTTCTGCTGTTCCAGGCATACAATCCCTAATTGTTTCTGCTGCTGATGCGCTAAGCAATGATCCTGTCCGCTGTCTCCTCTTTCTTAAAAGTGATAGTAATTCCAGATTATAAGTATAAGCCATCCCACACATCTCCGCATTTAAACCCAAAAACTTTGTTCCGCTTTCAACGCCTATTATTTTTCTGTCCGATGTTTCCAGTATTTGGCCTAATGGTAAACCCGTAGAGGTTGGTAAAGTATTATCCAGGATTATCAAAGGATCCAATTTTCGTAAGCTTGATAAATTTAGAAATTCATCTACATTTAAAACTGCCATCTCAGAACCATTAGTAACAGTTTCCAAAAAAACTATATCTGGCCTTTTAGCCTCAAGATCTTGATTAAGTTCTTGGGTTGACTGTGCATTTGTTTCAACCACGGCTACACCCCTTGATTTTAATTCATCATTGATATAACCCCTTGCCTGACTATAGCCCTCAGTCGCTCTAAGTATTCTGGTTCCAGCAGTAGGCCGTAAAATTTCCAAAGCATCTACCACAGCCGACATGCCGGTATTGTAAAGCAACAGGTTGCCCGGTCTCACACCCAACATTTCCGCAATATCTCTCTCCAGCCCAAAAAGCTCCCTGCTGCCATCCCGGGGATACAAATCAGCCTCACGCTGCTCTTTTTTTGCCAATTGAGCAGCCTGAACCGCCTCTATATTAGGAAATGACGGCACTCTTGTTTTAATTTCTGTAGTATTCATATTTTTCTCCTTTCGTCTGCTTCATCAAATACTTATTCAAGCCTTTGAGCTGGGTGTTTTAACACCCAGCTCTTATCATAATCTTCATAACGAGATTCAAAGTTACACAGCCAGCTGGGCAATATTTTCAAGAACTGTTTGCACTAAACGCCTCTCACCATCAGGTATATCAAGCTCTTTTCCTGGTTCAAAGATATAATTTTTTCTCTCGCCGCCTTTTTGATTTCCCTGATCTATCGCTAAAAAAATTGCACCTTTAAAATTACGAAGCCCTCCATTTTTTTCAAGAATTATACATCTAATCCCTTCATTTCCAGCTAATCTTGCTGCTCCCTTCCCTAACGCAGTCAAACCAACTACGCGTCCTACTTCTTGTAAATGGGCATCTAAAAGAGGGTGCTTGCCAACATAAACCTCCTCTGCTACCTGACCGCCTCTTGGTAAAGCTTCTACTGCATCAATTGCTCGTCCTGCTGAAGCTTCTATTCTATTTGCCATAATTTCACCTCCTTTCATATAAAAACCAATAAACCATTAAAAAACCTCTCTTTCAAAGAGAGGTTAAATTTGCCCACATTCGGACCTAATCCTCCCTTTATAAGGGTTGGGTGTAGCACCGCGACATATAAAAATATTCGGTTGCTGGATGGTTTCGAGCCAATTCTCTATCTCTCCCTTTAGCCTTTGAAGCTTTAGCGAAAGAGGCCATCACTCTTGATTGTCCGCAGGACTTAAATCCTACGGTTTATTAATATTAAATTGTTAATTTAAATCTTAAGATAAATAACCGCTTTTGTCAATAGTTTCAAACAAATTTACCATTGCCATTACCAGAAGAAGGCTGAGATCTAGTTAATAACGAAAAATCCAATACGCCACCTTGCATAACGGGTATAGCCGAATTCTGTCCTAAAAGACGAGCTCCATATGATTTCCATGTTTCCTCTCCTAAAACCTGTAAAGTTTCCGCTGGCGTACCTTGCTGATAAAATCTAAAAGCTGCACCGTCTATAGCTCCTGCAATCACAAGAGCAGATGTTAGTGTTCCAGGTATTTCTTCTGAAGATTCTCTTACGGGTATCATCAATTTATTCATTTTCTCCCTTGGCACATATCCCAATACTATTGAAAGTGATTTACCATTTGCTAAAATCTGCGAAGATAAAACAATTACGTGCTCCTCTTCCTCCTCCAGGGTTTGCCTATTTTGTCTATAGAGTATATCTATACTCCGATCTCCCCATCTTGTTACTGCTTTTTCTAAAAAATTCTCGGGACTTAAAAACTCAGGCGACAACTCAAACAGAAGAGGCTCACTGGGTAATACACTGGGTAATACTCCAAAATTACTTGACCATTCTGTTACTTGGGTTTGTTCAATTAACCCGCGATACTTTCTAAACAACCCATCGAAAGAACGCTTAAGAGAAGGAGGAAGATCTGAATATACTCTTCCTGTACTTTCAACCGATCCAAATCTATCATCTACAATAAATCCGGCACCTGTGATAAGTTCAACCATTTTCATATTCAGATATCTATAATAGACTTATAGTCTACCTTATATGCTTATCTTATACCATATACTTTATTTTGTCAAATCCTACAATTATGATAAGATAAATTTAGGATTAGTATAATATGAGGTTTTTTATTGCCCTTGAGATTCCGGAAGAGAATAAGCCTCAGTTTCAAGCTATTCAGAACAGTTTACATACATTAATTCCTCAAGCAAGACTTACTACTCCGGACAAAATCCACCTGACTTTAGCCTTTATCGGCGAGCAATCAGATCATCTAAGAGAAAACTTATGCCTGCTTCTCAAAGAAGCTGCAAAAGAGATTGGGCCATTTGAAATTACCCCGGCCTATATTGACGGCTTTCCCAATATTCACCACCCGAAGATTTTATGGGTAGGAGTCAAAGATGATATAGATAAACTTTATATGATCCATGAAAGAATTCACGACGGACTGGAATATTTAAAACTGCCAGCTGATGAAAGGCGTTTTATTCCTCATATCACCATTGCCAAAATAAATAATCCTCCACCTTTTTTAATTGACCGGAATCTGGAAAGAAACCTGGAAAAGATCATGGCTGCCAACTTTGAACCGATTCAGATTGTTTCCATCAAATTATTTGAATCTGTCCCCGAAGGCGGGCTGCACAAACACAACACACTCGCAGAAATAAAATTAGTTTGATACAATTGGCCTCATGCATGTAGTTAAAGCGCCTGATCCCAAACTGCGGGTTCAGACCAAACCAGTTAAAAAAATTAACCCCGGATTAGTTCAGACTTTAAAAGAGATGGTAAAACTTACTAAAACTTTTAAAGACCCTGAGGGAGTAGGTTTGGCATCTACACAAGTCGGCCTTGAAGGCAGTTTTTTTGTGGCCAAAGACGGAGAAGATTTTATCTCTGTTATTAACCCCAGGATTTTATCAACGGGTAAAAGAACCAAAAAATATTTTGAAGGCTGTTTGTCTGTGCCGAATATGTGGGCAGAGGTAAACAGATATACTTCTATTAAAGTTTCCTATCAGGACGAGAGCGGAAAAACTGTTACTGTGCCTTTAAAAGGGGTTTTGGCCTGGATATTCCAGCACGAGATAGATCATTTAAACGGGATTTTATTTTCCGACCGCTGTTTGCAGCAAAAAGGAAGGTTTTATAAGTTTACAGGCAAGGACAAAACAGGAACTGATACTTTTGAAGAGGTAGCAATATAGTTTACATAACTTGTAACGATCGTGGAACGTAATGTAAGCTGTTGAAGCGTTTTATGAAAAATCTATCCATTATTTTCTTTGGTAACACAAAGTACTCAACAATAGGCGCCCGGATTATCAATTCAACCCATCCTCTGTCGTTAATTATTACTAAAAAGTTAGATTTTAACCCTGTTAAAAACATGGCAGAGAAGTTAAATATTCCTCTGGTAGAAACTGATAAATTAGACCAAACTGTTATAGAAAGGGTGAAAAAACAGCAGCCAGATTTCTTAGTTGTGGAAGATTTCGGTTTAATCTTACCGGATGAGCTTTTAAGTATCCCAGGATATGCTTCCTTAAATATCCACCACTCTATCCTCCCAAAATACCGCGGTCCTTCTCCTGCACCCTTTGCTATCTTAAATGGTGATAAAGTATCCGGGGTAACTGTGATCCAGATGACTAAAGAGGTGGATGCCGGAGATCTCCTGGCACAGAAAGAATATGTTTTGTCAGCAAAAGAAAATACTGACTCGCTTTTAACAACTTTAAATAAAATGGGCGGAGAATTACTAGTTTCAGTTATCAACAAATATCTGAAAAGGGAAATTAAACCCATCAAACAGGATCAGTCCAAAGCCACCTATACCAAACACTTTACCAAACAGGATGGATTTTTTGATATTGAAAATCCTCCATCTCCAGAAGTTTTAGACAGAATGATTAGGGCTTACTACCCCTGGCCGGGGGTTTGGACCCGCTGGAAGGGTAAAATTGTAAAATTTCTTCCCTCTGTCATCCTGACCCGCCTCTCAGCCGGAGGCAGTGAGGGCGGGGAAGGATCTCTCGCGCATGCGAGACCCACATACGCCCGCTTCGCCGACTCAGCGAGGCGAGTGGGAGATTCTTCGTCGAAGACTCCTCAGAATGACAAAATCCTGATTCAAATGGAAGGGAAAAAAGTTATGCCAATACAGGACTTTCTAAACGGCTACCCTGATTTTCCTTTAAAGGAACTTTAACTACCCGCAAACATTTAGTGCAATATTTTTGACCATTAAATTTATGCAGGTTAGGTTTCTGGACTCTTTTATGAATTGGGGCGCGAAGGGCCCACACCCCTCCTGCTCCTGAGGAACCTTTTTTGTGCCTTGAAAAAGAAAGCGTATTTTTACCTTTTCCGCATCTTGTGCATGCTAACATGTGGTAAACTATAACATAAGAGGCGGGAAAATGCCAGAATTATTTGCTTTATCTATTATTATTTTGCTCTTTTCAGTTATCATCCATGAAGTCATGCATGGACTGGTGGCTTTAAAATTTGGAGACCATACAGCAGAACAAGCCGGCAGATTAACCTTAAATCCCATCCCGCATATTGACCTTTTCGGCACAATTTTACTGCCTGCACTTTTAATCTTTACCGGTTCCCCTATTTTATTTGGCTGGGCCAAACCGGTTCCGGTTAATCCTTTAAACTTTTCAAATTTACGAAAAGGCGAGCTTTTGGTAGCTGCGGCAGGAATTGCGGCCAATTTCAGCCTGGCTATTGCAGCAGCTGTAATTTTTCATATCTTAAACGCCCTGCCTCAAACTTTTCCCGCTCTTTTGGGTTCTTTGCTGCGTTTTACAGTTTTAATCAATTTAGTTTTGGGCATTTTTAACCTTTTCCCTATCCCGCCGCTTGATGGATCAAAAGTGCTTTTATCCCAACTTCCGTATAACCTGGCAAGGTCTTATCAGAGACTTGAGCCTTATGGATTTTTAATTCTGGTTATTTTAATGATGGTGCCTTTTGGCAGATCTTCACTTCTGCAAACAATCCTGGGCTTTTTTGTGGGCCTGTTTTCCAACCTCTTAGGATTTTAATCACTCCATCAAACATTTGCCTCTGATAATTAATTGACTTACATAAGGAGTAAAACACAGCGTAACTGGACAAGATGCTATTTTAAGATCAGGCCACTTTCTGCCCCTTTTTGTTGTTTCATTGAACCTTTGATTTCTTTCCTTAAGAGCCTTACAGGAATATCTCAGTCTCTTTTCTTCCCAAGGATCATCTACTGCTCTTTGAAGAGCCTCATCATAACCAGGACAGGTTTGTATTGCCAGTTTTTCATCATAACTCTCTGCACTTGTAAAACAACATTCTCTAATTCTTGTTTCCATATTAAACTTCAATCTTTGAAGTATTTTAACCGGGGATATACACAAAATCAAATTCTGGGTGATATACTTAAATTTATGAAATGGGGAGGAGAAAATGAAACACACAGGACTACCCCTACATTCCGCCAAAGAATGAATTCTTATGTAAAAAAGCTACTAGGCACAGAAAGAATAGCCCGCAAAGTGGACGAAGTTTTATCTACTGAGGTAGAGATAATTGATAAACAGTTATTAGCAGGAAGAAATTTAGCCTGCTATATTGACGCTTTTGGAAAGCTAGGGCTTATCGAAAGGTGGGAGCAGGATCTTTTTGCAAGACGCCTTGTCATACAATTAGGTAGGATCGCCGTGGATGATACCACTCAAAATAGAATAGGAAATCTAACCGCAGGTCTTAATGATCGATATAAAATTACTCACATAAGAGCTATTGATGATGCAGCTCGTCAGGTTAGTTTGGCTGTGGCAGGCGGCCTTGAAGACAAACAACTTCCCTCAAATAAAGCTTATCTAACAACACGTATCATTGACCTACTTAAATTAGCAGCAGAAACTCGTAACAGCCAGCCATCCAAAAAGTTATACACACCATCAGCTGAAACAGCACAGGCTCTAGAGGAGATTTTTGAACGAGAAAAAACAAACATTGCCCAATTAAGACAGAACTATTCTTCAGACCAACCCGCAGCTTAAGACTGCTGAACTTGACAGCAATGGCTTTCTATGATAAACTATGAGACATGTCAGCAGATCGTATTGAAACAGGACAAGCAGTAATCCGTACAATCACCGCAGTAGCTACATTAGCAGGCGGTTATATTAGCCTACTCCCTAATATTGCAGATGCTTTGGCAGAAAACAGAAGCGCCGCACATACAGTATTCCTGCCAAATGTCCAAAATAATGCAAAACCTGATAAATTAACTGCAACACCCAGCACTACACCTGCTGGAAAAGCAACTCCAAGCGCAACTGAAACCCAACCATCACCTGTAGAAAAACCCACAAACACCAATACTCCAGAACCAACTGCTACCCCAAGTTTAACCCCAACCTGGCCATCACCTATAGAAAGACCAACTTTAACTCCCTCACCAGAAGTGACTGTTATTGTAAGCACACCAATAATAAACAGATCCCCCGTGCCCACTATTATAAGTTTCCCCACAGCGTATACAACCAGAGTCGCGCTTACTCCGTCTATTACTCCTGTTACAAATACCAACGAAATAAACGGCACCCCATTTCCCGGTACACCTGTTACAAACACTAATGAGATAAACGGGACTCCGGTTCCTATTACCCCGGCCCGACCTTAAGCTTTTTGCAGAAAATAGATATCTTTTTTAAATTCATTATCAGAAAACTGAAACTCGCCTTTACCTTCAATTATATCCTGATAACTTTGACACTCTGAACACAAACCATCTTCTTCCTTACATTCCCATTTATCTTCTTTTATAGCTTTTGCAATCTGTAAAGCCTTTTCTTTGAGCCACAAAAGCTTTTCTTCCAAAGGGTCCAAAACTGCTTCTTTTGGAGGTTCTTTTTTGTCCAGATACCAGTAACTTATTTGTGAAACTTCTTTTTGAAGATGTGCCTGAGCCAAAATTGCATATGTATGAAGCTGTATTGGGTCCTGCTCGTCTCTGGTCCCTGTTTTAAAATCCATTACATGCAGACTTCCATCCGGCAGAATGCCCAAAAAGTCCGGCTTGCCGTTTAAGACTATTTTTTCATCAAGTTTATACCTTAAAAAGTCATAAAGGGGGGCATTTGGTTCTAAATTGGCAGCATTTTCCAGGAAAAATCCCAGCATATTTAAACCGCGTTTTCCAAACTCCGCCTCTTCTTCTAGAGTTTTAAAGCCCCCTCTTTTACCCCTATATTTTAACCAGTGGTTTCTATACTTTTTTATAACTGCATCCTTGTCTGCCGTCCTTCCGGTTTGTAAATACCACTTGATGGCATCATGCACTAAAGAGCCTAAAGTCATATAAGGGGAAGCAATTTGTAAGCGGTAGCCGGTTTTAGGATCCCGGTATCTGTTTTTTAAAAAGTAAGAACGCTGGCATTTTAAAAAATCCTTCAAACCCGTATATGAAATCCACAAAGCATCTTTGATATATTCATATTTTTGCTTCGCAATCACGCCTCCACATTACTCTTTTAAATACTTTCAAGGCAAGATAGCTTAAATAGAACAAAAGAGATCAAATATTTCTTTCCTAAAAGTGGTATAATTGGTTTATGAACAAATACATCACGCAAAATCCCAAAATTCTGGGCGGCAAGCCCATTATCAAAAACACAAGGATGTCTGTGGAGGTAATTCTGGAGTCTTTGGCCGGAGGCATGAGTATGGAAGAGATGTTAAAGGAATATCCCTTTTTAAAAAAAGAGCATCTTCAGGCGGCAATAGATTATGCTGCCAAGATTGTCAGCAAAGAAAAAAGCTATATGTTTGAGAAAGCATCTGCTTATACCCATGAAATTCGTCGCCGACATTAATATCCCCCAATTACTTATCAGGAAGTTAAGAATTTTAAACCATAGAGTCTTAGATATTAAAAGGATTAATCTGGAAATTAATGATCTCGAGATTATTAAAATTGCGAGAGACGAATCAAGAGTAATTCTGACACGGGACAAGGATTATATTGCCTTAGCGCAATTTCCCAAATATCAGGTGCCTATTATTGCTATCCGACTGATCAATCAAACAGATGCGCAATATATTACAAACAAAACCCTAGACTTTCTGAGAAATAATAAAGAATCAATCATTTTGAATTCTTTAACTATTATCAGGGAAGATGCCGCAACTTCCTATCAATACCCACTTTAATACATCTATCATACAAAACAGAGTACCACGCCTTTAGGCTGGGATAAATGAAAAATGTCAGTACATTGTCAGTACATTTGTGATATAATTAAATCATGAGAAAAGTCTTTAGAAACGGTAATTCTTTGGCTGTCACAGTTCCCAAAACGTATGCTCACCAGTTGTCTATCAGGGCAGGTTCAGAAGTGGAATGGAGAAAAACAGACGCTGGCTTGACTCTAATGCCACAAAAGAAAATAAAGGCAAGCGGGATAGATTTAAAATTTGCTAAAATGGTGGATGAATTTATGAACGAACATGAAGATGTGCTCCAAGAACTTTCCCGCAAGTGACTAAACAAATTGTATTTTTGAATATCAATCAAGTCCTTTTTATCCACAATCAGATGGTAAAAAGATTTGGTGGTTCCCACGGAATCAGGGATATAGGGCTGGTGGAATCGGCAGTAGCAAGACCTCAAGCTACTTTTGGAGGTAAATTTCTTTACATCTCCATTTTTGATAAAGCAGCTGCCCTGCTGCAATCTTTACTAAAAAACCACCCTTTTGTAGATGGAAATAAAAGAACAGCCTTAACTTCTGCTGGTTTATTTCTACGGAAAAACGGTTACCGATTAATCAACAGCCACCAGAAAGAAGTTGAGTTTGCAATCAGAGTAGACAACGGCAACTTAACCATCGACCAAATCTCCAAATGGCTCAAAGGCATTTCTGTTAAAATATCCTCATGACACGACCAAAAGTTATTCTAGGAATTGAAACCAGTTGTGATGAAACGGCAGCTGCTGTAGTGGAAATATCCGCCTACGACAAGCCTTTGGTAGACAAAGGGGTAATAATTTTATCCAATATTGTGGCATCGTCAGCTGATTTACAAGCTAAATACGGCGGCGTGATTCCGGAACAAGCTGCCAGAGAACAAATTAAATCCATTATTCCCGTAATTGAAGAGGCCCTTCGACTCGCTTCGCTCGCTCAGGGTAAACAAAGTTTAGATGCTATTGCAGTCACGCAGGGACCAGGACTAATCGGCTCGCTTTTAGTAGGAATAGAAACAGCCAAAACTCTGGCTTTAGTTTGGGGTAAACCTCTTATACCGGTTAATCACCTGCTCGGCCATTTTTATGCAAACTGGATATGGGAAGAGTCAAGAGTCCAGAGTCAAGAGTCAAGGAATAAAAAAGAAAAGTCTAGTCTCTCGACTCTAGCGACTAGTCACTTACCTAAATTCCCCTGCATTGGCCTGCTTGTTTCCGGCGGACATACTGATTTAGTTTTATTTGGAGACCATGGCAAGTATGAATACCTAGGGGGAACCCGGGATGATGCAGCAGGAGAGTGTTTTGACAAATGCGCCAGACTTCTTGGGCTTCCATACCCGGGCGGCCCCAATCTCGCTAAGTTAGCCAAGTCTGGTAATCCTAATGCTTTTAATCTCCCCAGGCCAATGATGAAAGATTTTTCGTCCAGAGGACGACCAACCTATGGATGGGATTTTTCCTTTTCAGGCTTAAAAACTGCAGTTGCTAATTTAGTTCAGAGTTCAGAGTTGGTAGTTGGTAGTAAAGACAAAAATTCTACAAACTACAAACTAATCACTAATAACTTAGCAGCTTCTATAGAAGCTGCTATTGTAGATGTTCTTGTTGAAAAAACTGTCAGAGCAGCCCAAAGGTATAAAGTTGATCAAATTATGATTGCAGGAGGAGTAGCGTCAAATCAGAAACTGGTTTCTGATTTGAAATTCAAAATTCAAAGTTCAAAATTCAAAATTAGATTACATGTACCTGCTTCCAAGCTTTGCACTGATAATGCTGCCATGATTGCCTCCACTGCCTTTTATAACTACCACCCTATAGACCCCTTAACCCTCCAGGCCAACCCCAACCTGTCTCTAGTCCAGTAATAGTTACAATTGACCTTCCCCCTTCCAAAACACTATACTTACTCCATGGAGAAAGTATACGACCAGACTAAAGTTGAACCAAAGTGGTATGACATTTGGGAAAAAGCAGGCTATTTTCAACCTGAGATAAACCCTGAAGGCAAGCCTTACACCATTATCCTACCCCCGCCAAATGCCAATGCCCCTTTGCATTTTGGCCACGCCTTATATACTGTTGAGGACATTTTAATCAGGTATCATAGGATGAAAGGTGAGGCTGCTTTATGGCTGCCGGGTTCAGACCATGCCGGCTTTGAAACTCAAGTAGTATTTGAAAAACACTTGGAAAAGACAGGTAAGTCCCGTTTTGACTTTGACCGGGAAACTTTATATAAAATGATTTGGGATTTTGTCCAGGCCAATAAAGGCACCATGGAAGGACAGCTTCGTAAATTAGGCTTTTCTGTTGACTGGTCGCGGGAAAAATTTACCCTTGACCCGGATATTGTCAAAGTAGTTTATAAAACTTTCAAGAAATTATTTAATGACGGCCTGGCTTACCGGGGACTGAGGTTAGTTAATTACTGCACCAGACATGGCACCTCATTTTCTGATCTGGAAGTTATATATGAGGACCGGACTACCCCGCTTTACTACATTAAATACGGGCCGTTAACACTGGCTACAGTTAGACTGGAAACCAAATTCGGTGATACTGCCGTGGCAGTTCATCCTGATGATAAACGTTATCAAAAATATATAGGAGAAACCTTAAGTATTGAAACAGTGTTAGGCCCGGCCAAAATTAAAGTAATTGCAGACAAAGCTGTTGACCCCAACTTTGGAACAGGAGTCATTAAAGTTACCCCTGCCCATGCTCCAATAGATTTTGAAATAGGACAGCGGCATAACCTGGAGATCCGCCAGGTAATTGGTTTTGACGGCCGTTTAAATGAAAAAGCCGGCAAGTTTGCTGGCATGAGAGTAAAGGAAGCCAGAAAAGCCATTGCCGTAGAGATGCAAGAGAAGGGCTTAATTGAAAAAATGGATGAAAATTACAAAAACAGGGTGGGGGTTTGTTATAAATGCGGTACAGAAATTGAACCGCTGCCTTTGGAACAATGGTTTCTAAAAATGGACGGGCTAGCAAAAACTGCCATTGAAGCGGTTAATGGTGAGCGAAGTCGAACCATAAAAATTGTCCCTAAAAATTGGGAAACTACTTACTTTAATTGGCTGGAGAATTTAAAAGACTGGAATATTTCCCGGCAAATTGTCTGGGGGATGCAGATTCCGGCCTGGCGCTGCATAAAATGCAGCGAGGTCAAAAGTCAAAAGTCAAAAGTCAAAACTACAACTAAAAGTTCAAAACTAAATAATACAATCTGGATTGTGACTGAAGGCGAAAAACCTGAAAAATGTCCAGATTGTGGCTCTGCTCAACTGGAACAAGATCCGGATGTATTTGATACGTGGTTTTCTTCCGGCCAGTGGCCCTTTGCTACCCTGCAATCCACCAAACCGGAAGATTTTGATAAGTTTTATCCGACATCTGTGATGGAAACCGGCTATGATATTTTGCTCTTCTGGGTAGCCCGGATGGTCATGCTGGGAATTTACATCACCGGCAAAATCCCCTTCAAAGATATTCTCCTGCATGGCAAAGTCTTGGACCCGCTTGGTAAAAAGATGAGCAAAAGCAAAGGCAATGTGGTTGACCCGATTGAAATTGCCAACCTTTACGGAGCAGATGCTTTAAGGATGGCTTTAATGTATGGCAATGCTTTTGGTCACGATCAGGCGTTGTCCCATCCTAAACTGCAAGCCATGAGAAATTTTACCAATAAATTGTGGAACATTGGCCGTTTTATTATCGACTTTGCCCCGGAAGATGCTAAACATTTAAATCCCACTGCTGTCATTCTGGGGAGGGACCCCGTATCAAAGTACGGGGTAAACTCCGCGACGACTCCAGAATCAACGAATCACACAGATTCTGGACTCACTACGTTCGCCAGAATGACAGGAAAAAATGAGGATGACAAACAAATTCTGGAAAAACTTTCCCAAACCATTAAAACAGTCACCAAAGCCTTGGATTCTTATAGATTTCATGACGGATCAGATGCTTTATATGAATTTATCTGGCATGAATTTGCAGACAAATATATTGAATCAACAAAAGACAGGCGGGCCCAAGCCCAGCCGGTTTTAGAATACGTATTCAGGACATCTTTGGAGCTTTTGCACCCATTCATGCCGTTTATAACTGAAGAATTATGGCAAAAACTGCCCCATGAAGGCAAAACTATTATGGTTACTAAGTGGCCTAATAATATAAACACTTGACTTATTCTCTATATAATATTATCAAAGTAACTTACTATATGCCTATAATAGATAATTTGGAAATTCTCGGAGAAATCGCTAGAGGATTGGGCACTGAAGCCACCAGAACTAACCGCGGAGCAGTTTTTTTTGCAGGGAGGGATCAAAGCAATAATTTAGTAGTTGTAACTGCAGAACGAATCAACGCAGCAGTAGAGGTATGCGAGGTTGCATTAACAAAACCCAAAGGCGACCCGAGAATAATTGGTTTTGTAAATGGAACTATTCAAAAAACTCCAGACGGCGATATAATAATGAGTGATCCAGAAAAACGAACCAATTTTACTATAGAACACACCTCAGGAATAGCTGCCTTTATAAGCGCTCCTAGATAATTTTTTTGGATTCCCGCAAGATTAACGCAAATTAAACGCGATCATTTCTTCTTCTTCGGCTTCTAGATTAAGAAGGTATATCAGTCGTTGAATTCATGTCCTCTACAGACATCTCCGCTATTCTATCTGGAGCAATCAAACCATTATCACATGCCTCTAAAACACGCCTATAAGATTCATCCATAGCGTCAGCATCACCTGGTGAGCCACTTTTCTTACTTAACCTAAGATCTCTTATATCACCATGCAGCAACCTTTCACCTTCTCTGATCTCTTTTTTCGAAGGATCTTCAGGACTCATTTTGTTCCTTCTGCCTCCCCTTCAGCTGGTTTTGCTTCTCCACCCTTCGACTCCTCAGGACCATGACCTTCATCTGGTTTGCCGTCTGCGCCTTCTGCTGGAGCTTCTCCACCCTCAGCTGCCGCACCTTCTTCTCCGGCTGCCTCTGCCCCTGATTCTGCAGCAACAGCAGCTGCCTGGGCTGCTTCTTCTTCCATTTGTTTCTTCATCTCCTCTGTGATTGCCGGCGCCAGCTTAACTACGATGTCTTCATCGTTTGCTGAAACTGTCAACTTTTCCCTGTCAAATTGTAAACCCCCAACAGTTACAGCATCATCAATATTTTTTAAATTAGTAATATCAACTTCAATTTTTTCTATTAAATCAGCCGGAAGCGCTTCTACTTCAAGCTCGTTCATTGTCTGCAAAACAATTGCCTCACCCAATTTCACTGCCTCCGGCTCTTCACCAACTAAAACAATCGGCACAGGGACTTTGACTTTTTGGGTTAAATTTACCTGATAAAAATCAATGTGGATCGGGTCACCGGAAACCGGGTCATATTGCACGCCTTTAACCATAACCGGCCTGACTTTTTCAGATCCGATCCTTAAATTAATCAAACCAGTCTCCCCTGCCTCCTTAAAGATTTTTAAAAAGGTTTTGCCGTCAACTGAAACATGTTCTGTTTCTAGTTTTTTACCAAACACATGACCGGGCAGCTTGCCGTTTTTGCGCAAGTTTTTAACTTTTTTACCCAGTATTTTTCTTTCTTCAGCATCCAGTGATAATCTGTCCATATTTGTTCCTCGTCCTGACCGGGATCCTTCGACTCGCTAATCGCTCGCTCAGGATGACAATTCGCGCTTAGATATTATACGCAAATTGTCAATTTACCACATTCAGGCATATTTCACAATAGTTAAGCAAATCCAAGAGTAATTATTCCGGCAAGTAAAATTAATGCCCCTATTAAAACCTGTACTTTTTGCTTAGCCCTGGTAATTTCTTTAAAATAAAACAATCCCCAAAGTACTGCCACCAGGGATGCTGTCTGACTCACCGGACCCATTTTCGATAAACCAATTAAAGATAAAGAAATAAGTGATAACAAGTTACCGATATTCCAAATTATTCCGCAAACCAAACTGGCGCCCACTGCTTCTTTCTGAAATTTAACTCTCATTATCAAAGCAATTAACAGGCCGGTAATCAATATCCCCAAACAAACCGGAAAGAAAAAATCTCCGGTCGCAACATTACCTAATTTACCCGGTACCAGTTGGCTTCCCCAGATTAAACCGGCCAATACTCCGGCCAAAAGCCCTTTTTTAACATTGCGGCTTGCCATATTGCCGGTACTGCTAACCAGCACAACCCCGGCTACCATTAACCCAATCCCTAAAAAACCAAGCATCAGCCCCTCTGGTAGTTCATTAAAAAATAATACCCCCCACAAAAAATAAGATAGTATTACCAGTGATGATACCAGCGGCACAGCTTTTGACAAGCCTAAATCTACTATTGCGGTCAGCGAAATTGCGCTTGCGACCGCCCACAGTGCCCCGCTTACCAGGCCGTAAATATTAAAACTTAACGGAAAACCCAATATTAATGAAATAATCAGGCCGGAAAAACCAATTGATACAGCAATCAAAGCCTGGAATTGAATTAAATTGGAGCTGCCTGACTTTTTAAAAGGAACCATCCAGGTGCCCCAGGCCACTGCCGCACCCAAAGCTGCCAAAAAACCTATGTTTGCCATTGATTCATTATACGATAACTATACATACTTCTCCACTCGCTACGCTTCGGTCGAAGAATAATATTGTTCGAGCGAAGTCGAGAACTACAATTATTTCTTAAACCCTACCTCAAAGCTCCTGTCACGGGACAGATCAGTAGAAATAGTTTGCTCCTGAGGGCCAAGTGCTGTTGTCTTACCTGAGGCTAATTGATAATTTATCGGGTAACTGATTGTCCATTGCAGCGGATCATTTAAAGTACCTGCCTGCTTAATAATATCCAGTCTGTATGTTGCCAGGTTATCTTTAAATTCAATTTTAAATGGCACTGAATAATCCAAAACCAGGCTTTTTTGCTCTTTAGGCAAAAGCTCCAAAAGCATAGAAAACCCCGACCTGCCGTAATCTGTAAAACTACTGACTTGTTTGGTAATATCAGTTTCCCCCCATAAAGCTTTTGTTAGTTTGCTGCCAAAAGGCAAATAAACCCGCATTCTGTTTTTATATTTCCCTCCGGGAAAAGTGTCTGAAGGACTTCTATTGGTGTAGTTTATACGCATTGTATGCCTGATCTCTCCCTCTTTCCCTACTACAGTCTCCAGCTTGTAACTCCGGTCCAAATAATAATTTACTTTATTAGCTCCCAAATTTGCTTCAACCAAAGCCAAAAAATCGCGATCCTGCCCTGTTTTGTCCTGGCTTGTCTTTGCAGTTGCCCCTCTCGGCAAAATATTCACCCAGTTTTGAGAATCCAAATATGAGAATAGTTTCGGATCATTTAAATAGATGCTGATGTGTTTTTCATCCAAAGACCTTCCTATAGCTGAGATAATCCCCGGCCAGTTTTTTTGAGGCAGGAAAAAAATTTTATTAAAAGCCTGGTTTGTCAAAGCTGTTAAAAAGCTTTTTTTGGCCTGAGACCCGGGGAAAAACCCGCTTTCAGCATAAGTTATAGCTTTTGCAAACAGATTTTCTGAAGTAATTTGTTCACTGTAATCAGCAAGATCTAAAGGACCGATAACAGAAAGCAGCTCCTCCATGGCTGAAATATCTAAAGCTATCACCCCCTCCACTCTTTCCCCTGCCTCTTTGTTGTAAAACCACTCTGCCTGCCGGGCATTAGTAGGAAAATCAGGCTCCCAGTTAGAATCCCGTAAAAACCAATCCTTCTGCCCTAAATCCTCTTTAATTTCTTTTGGAGGCTCAACATGCATACTTAAGCTGCCATCCAAATTATAGATATCATTAACCTCTAATTTTTTCAGCTTTCCAACCTCAAAGTTGATTTTGGCAAAAGAACCGATAAAGCCTCCTCCCGGCCTAAGTTCCATGTTATTTTGCAAAATTATCAGATAGCTTTTATTCCCTTCCATCCCAACCAGCTGCGGCAACAGCATACTCATGGTTTTGGCCCGGGTTACCAAGCTTTGGTAAAACTCAAGTTTTTTAGAAAAGCTCTCTATTTGCTGTTTTACAACAGGCGGAATACTTTCGCCAAATTCTGGACTTTTTAAAAGAGCTGTAATTTTAGATAAATCATCACTGGCTGAGGACAGCTCCACTTGAGCCAAAGCAAAATAAGCATTCGGAGACTCAGCTGTTTCCCCTGTTACTGCTTTTAAGCTTTGCAAAAGTGCTTGCATGCCTAAAACAGCATTCTCCGCTGAAGTGACAGAAAGAATAGACAAATTTGACAAATTATCTGCCAGTATAAACTGTTGATCAAAAACCTCCAGCTTCCGGATTGGCTCCAGTGTATTAAAAACAGATTTTGCAGCTTGCACCCCTATGTTTGCCTGCTTGATATTTGCTAAACTTTCTTCAAACTCACCTCGTTCCAAATTTCTAAGACCCTGGGAAATTCCTGAACTGAAAGTAAAAAGCCCCCATCCAAAAACCAGACCTGGCCAAATTAAAGCATAACCCACCAGGAAAATTACCAAAATCAGGTATATTTTTGACATGGGTAAAGAAAATTTAGACTCTGCCTTTTTTTTAACCTTCTGCGCAATTTCTTTACCCCCCAGCTTTAAAAATTCCAAATCCTCTTTTTTATCCTCGTCTAAATCAACCTTGATCTCTTTGACAACTTTCTCCTCCAGTTTGGGTACACTGATCTCATTATCTTTAAAAAACTGTATGGTTTCTCTTAAAGCAGTTACCAAAGAAATTTTCGGCTGCCAGTTTAAAAATTTAATTGTTTTTTCTAAATTCGGGGTTGACCAGGGAGGCAACTCAGAAGGAGTAAAATCCCGGCTTTCGTACCACAAAGGATCCATAAGCACCATCTTTATCTCAGCCACTTTAACCGGAGTTGGCAGCACTCCGTCAAAAATCTTCTGGGCAGTGCTTCCTGCTAAAATAGTTCTTACCATCAAATCTACCGCGTCTGAAACATATAAAGCCCTTGAGGAAAACTCCAAAGAAACATCTTTGTGCAAATCTCCAGTTAATGCCTGCTGAATCAGCTTAGCAAGCGGTTCTTTAATTTTAAATTGCATCCTTGGTCCGTATACAGAGCCGAGCCTTAGAATTCTGGCATTTAAGTTAAAATCAGCAGCAAATTTGGCAATCCTGCTTTCAATGCTTTTAAGCCTGCCCAACTCATCGCTATCATTATCTTTTTCATATAAATCAATTGAGGAAACAAAAAGGCAACGGCAGTTATTTTTTTTAAAAAGATCCAGGACCTTCCCTAAATTCCATTCCCCTCCCGGCAATATAAATATGTAATCAAGTCTTGATAAATCTATATCCAATTTATCAGGAGACTCAATGATCAGGTGGAAATTGCGGTTTTCTGCTGCTTTTTCTAAATTCCGTTTTTCTCCAGATGCCAAATCATCTACTCCGATAACCTGAATACTTTTGTCCAATAATTTGTCAACCAGGTGAGAGCCCAAAAAGGAGGCAGCTCCCACAACTAAAGCTACCGGGCTGTTTCGCGAAAGGTTAATGCTCGCTTTGCTTATGCTATTATCGGTAATTTCGGCCACGGGTAAATCGTAACACTCTATAATATAAAATCAAGAGGATGAAAAGATATCGGAAAGTAACAAGTGGCAGGTGACTAGAGTCAAAAGTCTAGTCTCTATTATCAAGCGCTAAATTAGCCAGTCTGTCTGCTGCGGTATTTTTTGACCTAGGTATATGTGTGTATACTACTCCACCCAGCTCCACTGCTAAAATCTTAATCTCTTCAATAATCGGCTTAAGATGAGGGCTTTTTATTTTATACCGCCCTGATAATTGTTCTGCCACTAGTTTAGAATCTGCAAAAAGCTCAATATGTACAACTTTTCCTGAAAACATCTCGCGCGCTTTTTTAAACGCTTCCAGCACTGCGGTATATTCTGCTACATTATTAGTAGCAACCCCAATGCATTGACCCTTCTCATAAAGCAATTTTCCGTTTTCATCAGCAATTGTAAAACCGAAACTGGCCTGACCCGGATTACCACGCGAGGCGCCATCTGTGTAAATAACAATCTTCATCTCTTGAACCTGCTTTCTGCAAACCATAATACCATAATCTGCAAAATCAAAATAAAATATTCTGAAATCACGGTAATCCATGATGAAGCTATATAAGAATATTTTGGAATATAGAAAATATTTAATAAGATGTTGAAAATCGTCCCGGACGTGTAAAGCAAAAACAAGGTTTTATACTTATTTTTAGCCACAAAAATCCACATTAAAAGCGATGATAAAAAATAAGCCGGAAAACCTAAAGATAAAATCTGCAAAGACAAAGTTGAACCGGCAAAACCACCACCAGTCAAAATCTTAATGATTAAAGGCGCAGCAGTTAAAGTAAGGACGGTCCCGAGCAAGGATATCCCCAGTAAACTAAGTCCCATCACTTTTACTTTAGCTAAAGATTTTAACATTAAAGGATAATAAGCATTCATAATAAAGGTCGGCAAAACCAAAGCAGTTTGAAAAAAAGAATAAGCTACATTATAAATTCCTGCATCTGAGACGGATTTAAAATAAGCTATTAAAAAAGAATCTGCCCGAAAATATAAAACATTTAAAGACAATGTTGCAGCAATTGGCCAAGACTGCTTAAACAAGTTAGCGGCATATGATAAATCAATAATTGGTTTCCCAATGCAACTGGGAAACTTTTCTTGTTTGTCATTGCGAGGAGCGAAGGAACGAAGCAATCTTCCGCATAAAATGAGCGCGCTGGCTGCTATGAATACCCATCCTATTAAATGACCCAGGATAATCTGGGAAACAGGGAAGCGGGAACTTATTAACCAAACTGTAATTACCAACCCAACTAAGGTGCCAATACTAGAAGCAATTACAGACAAGTCATATCTTAATTTACTTTGAAAAATTAAATTACAGGTTATAAATATTGCTGAAGCCGCAATTGCCAAACTTCCTATAAAAACTGCTGTGTTAAACTGCGCTGTAGCAAAAGGCCAGAAAGGTAATAGCCCTATTGCCAAAATAATCAAAATGCCAGACCAAACCACCCTTGTCCCCAACAATTTATTCCATTCCTTATCTCTTGACTCTAGTCTCTTGACTCTTTTTAGTTCGTGGGCATTAAATCCAAAATCCGCCAGAAGGTAAAATATCGCAAGGTATGTAAGTGCCAGAGTAAAAATACCTGTTCCGTTGGGGCCGTAATTTCTTGCAACCAGCCCTAATATAATAAAGGTAGACAGGGAAGTAACCGCTTTCCCCAAAACCTGCCAAATAGTTTGCTGGGAAATTTTAATTAAACTTTGCATCTATCCATTCTATCCAAGTTGAATCCTAAGCACAATGCGTATATAATCTGCCACTATCACTGATAGGAATCACTTAATATGTCTGAGGGAGAAAAAAAGTCTGGATTTTTTAGAGTTGGACCTAAACCTGGCGAAAGCGCGGATACGACAAATTACAGATTCGGAGGAATTCTTCGTGGACCCGAAGTTGTTGCTGAACTTAGAAAATTATTTGAAAACAGCCACCGGTTAGATAGAAACAATGTAGACCGGTTCTTGCAGGAATTAAATTATCCTTTGTCTGCAAGGCAATCAACCGTTTTAACCACAGCTTTACCTTTTCTGGTTGAACATAGAAAAGCTTTACAAAAAGCATCAAAGATTCAAAAAAAGATCCGGATAAATTGGATGAAATTGTGGCAACTTCACTTGGATGCAGTATAGAAGATATCATGGAAATATCGATACACCCAACCTCTCTTGCGATATTAGTAAGAAAAGATCCTTTCTACGAACTTAGGAAGGATCCCCATAATAGGACTAACGTAATCGGATCTTCTTCTGAAAGGTATCTTATTTCTATAGAAGGAGCTAAGGCTCCATACTTTTTGGTAAATGATGATCCTGATTTTCGTCATAATATTCCTCAGAGCGTTTCTCATGAAAGAAGACATCAGAAATATAGCTACTTTCATCCTCAGTACCTCTGCAAAGAACCAGCTTCAGTAGAAGATTGGCTAGCAAATAAACAAAGACTGCAGGATCAATCAACTTTGGCAATCGAAACACTTCTAAATGCGGGGGATATACATGGCTTTAGAAGGCTTATTAAAGGCGGTCTGACTTATTTGGTTGGCACATATCTTGACGAACTTCAGGCAATCACAGAAGAATATATTACCAGCAGACAAGATTCTCAATCTTGGCTTTACATAAGAAGTATCAATCATGAAATATACTTTGGTAAAGAAGGATGTTATAAATCAGCGCTAGAGGAAGATATCGAGTCATACCGAAGAGCGCTTTCTGGTTCTGGAACTACAAAAACAATCTGGGAGCAAGTGATTTTTGAAGAACTTGAAAGATCAAAATATCAGATGAGGTATTTAGGAGAAAGACACAGAGCATTAGTTGTAGCCGGAAAAACCCCGGAAGAGATTGAAAATATCATAACTTTTTTAACTCCCGCTCAAGCATATCTAATTAATGCTTTTTTAAAAAAAGGGTCTCCTATAATAAGCGATGTAAAGCGGTGGAAAAAAGATTACCAAGGAGAAAATTATCTGAATGTAAAAAGGCGAACCGTAAGATTCTGGAAAGATTTCATACTTTTTGCTTCTCGGATTACCTACGGCGAATACTATTCTGCGCAACAATATGCCAGAGAATCATTTAGCACCTGCTTAAACGGATTAGCAGAATTAGAATACGCAGATTCTCTAGCTTTAAAAGCCATGGAAGGCGTTACAGTTCCTTTGCAAAATATAGTTGATATGCTAAGAGAGGTAGTTGAACAAAGAATACCTAGAATACTGGCGGCATTTCAAAACGGGGTTGCAAATAACCCCAATCTTGATCCGGAAAAAAAGAGCAAAATCCTCTCGGAAGCTCTAAATGAATCACTTGATTTCCCTGACGTTTTCTATAGACTCTCTACATCCTATAAACCTATTAGCAGACACGGTAAAAATAGCTTCTGCCCTAAAAATTACGATGAAATAGCCAGACCGATCAAAAAACTATTAGATGCCCGTTGCGAGCAACTAGCTTATTCGGCTACTGAATTACAAAAAAAAGTGATTGCAGGAGAGAGAATTGATTATGAGGAACTGTTTACAAAAGATCCTTAGATAATAAACAAATTATATGCTTCATAGATGATATACTCCTGATATGGCTTTATACTTTATTACCGGCAGCAAACATAAGTTTAAAGAAATGCAGGATTTAATGCCGGAGTTAAAACAGCTTAATATTGCACTACCCGAACTGCAGGAAACTGATGCTGAAAAAATTATAGCGGAAAAATTAAAAGAGGCTTTTTTGCATCATAGCGGAGAATTTATTGTTGAGGATACATCACTTTATCTGGATTGTTTAAACGGTTTACCCGGGCCTTTAATAAAGTGGTTTTTGCAAAAACTTGGAAGTTTTGGTTTATATAAACTGACAAATAAATTGGATAATAGCAAGGCTTTGGCCAAAACAATCATCGGTTATGCAAAAGATAAAAATAATATCCATTTTTTCAGCGGAGAAATCAAAGGAGAAATCGTCTCGCCAAAAGGAGATAAGAGTTTTGGATGGAATGATATTTTTATGCCGGAAGGCTACAATAAAACCTTTGCCCAAATGACCCTAAAAGAAAAAAATTCCATCAGCATGAGAGGACTGGCTGTTAAAAAACTTAAGCAGTTTTTGCAGAAGAACTAAAAGATAATCCCCAGATTAAAAACAGCAGCCGGTAACCCTGAGGCAAAGTTAAAAAATAGTGATCAAACATCCCCAGAAAAAGAATTATAACCCACAATAATTTTGAATTTTGAATTTTGAATTTTGATCTTTTTAATACCGGGTATCCGATGAGACCCAATAATCCCATCAAGCCAATTATTCCTGTCTCAGCCAGTTCCAGTAATAAAATATTATGGACCGGCTGCAGAAAACGGCTGGGACCTGTTAATAAATCTCCGGCTGAAACCGGAATAAAGTTATTTAAACCCACTCCAAAAAAAGGCTTTTTTAAAAAAATCTGCCATGCGCTTCCTATCAGCTCCTCCCGCCTTGTTAGTGTTAAACTGTCAAAGTTAAAAATAGCAGAAAATCGGATAAAAAGAATAGGGGAAAGTATAATTGTTATAATAGTTATAAGAATTATAATCTTTATTGATTGACGCCGCAGCATTACCAGAACCGCCACCATTCCAGCCAAAATTGCCACCCTTGACATAGTCAGAAAAATTATCACTGCTGCTAATATTGAAACTGCTTTTAAAAGACGTTTCTGCCTATAAACCATAAACCATAAACCATAAACCATAACTACTAAATATCCTGCCAGAACATTTGGGAGAGGAAAAGTTGCATAAGGCCTTAAAAACTGGTTGCCATAAAAGTCAAATTTGGCAATCCCGGGTGTTGTAATACTAAAAGTCCTTTCGCCCAAAAACCAAAAACCAATAGTTGAACCCTTTAAAAACTGCAGGATTGCTATAAGAGCTTGCCCTAAAATACCTAAAGCAAGCGGCAGGAAAATTTTTTGCGCCAGACTTTTAAAGTCCAGGGAGGAAAGATATACTCCAAAAAAACCAGCCAGTATATATTGCTCAAGTCTTACCAGCCCTGCTCCAATATTTCCGGCACCAATTAAAGACAAAGCCTGGGTAAACAAAAACACCAACAAAAGGTTAAGCGCAAGTTTATTAATCTTTGGTTTTTGCAGAAACCAAACTGCCAGAAGTCCTGCTGCCAGAATGTCCCAAAAATAAATGACAGGGGACAGATAGTCAATTTTTAAAGAATATATATAAGAGAACGAAGGCCAAAAATGTTTACCTAGTTGAGTGGGCAAAAAGAGTAGGGTTAAAAAAAGGAGAGTGTCTTCAGCCTTCTTTATTTTCAGCATCTGGTTCTTCAGTTTCAACCTTTGATTTTCTTGTCCTGAGCGAAGCCGAAGGATGATTTTTGATCTTGATAATAATATGCCTGTCTCTTCCTTCTCCTGCGCTTTCACTTTCCACGCCTTCCATTTCTGAAATCACCATATGCACAATTCTTCTTTGCCAGGGGGATTGTGGTTCAAGCGCTATTTCTTTACCGCTTTCTAAAACCTGCTTACCCCAACTCTCTGCACTTTTTTTAAGCTCTTCTTCTTTTTGCTTTCTCCATCCTTCAACATCTATAAGCAACCATCTGATTAACGAGAAGCTGCAAAGCATCCAAAGAATCACCTCTGGCTCCGATTAACCTGCCGGCATCTTTTGTTTCAATAGAAACCAGAAAGTTTTCATCATTTTCCTCTATCTCATAACTACCCTCTAAAAGCAGCATGCCGAGCAAGTTATCTAGTATTTCACTCAACTGATTTTCCATAGTCTTTTTGTTTTTTAGAAATTTTAAATTTTAAATTTTTAATTCTGACCGTAAGGTCAGTCAATCCTCCCCAGCCGGAAACCCGGTGCTGTTGGATTATCCCGAGTATTGTATACGTATTCCAATAAATTGCAAGCCCCACCGGAAAAGAGAAAGCAAAATAACCAATCATAATAGGCATCAGATAAACCATCTGCGACTGAACCTGTCCCATACTTTCTTCCAAACCCTCCTTCTCCTTCTCTTCTTTAGGGGAATCAGACGGATAGTGCTTAATCGGTTTCGGTAAAGTCATCTTGGATTGCACAAAGGTTAAACCTGCAGTCAAAAGGGGAATTAAAAGCAACAAGAATCCCTGGCTTCCAAACTCCGATGGTTTAATGCCTAAGTTCAGTCCGAAAAAATTCGGGTCTAAGGTGGATGGAAGCTTTAGCTGAGGAAAATACAGCAAAGAATTTATCTGGTTAATATTGCCTCCAGGCAAAATATGAATTATTGACTGGTAAAGAGCAATAAAAACGGGAATTTGAATAAGGGCAGGCAAACAGCCTCCGGCCGGATTTACACCGTGCTCTTTATAAAGAGCCATCTGTGCAGCAGCAAAAGCCTGCTTATCACCTTTGTGCTTTTTCTTCAAAGCATCCAGGTGGGGCTTAAGATCCGCCATTTTTTTAGTGGCTTTAATTTGTGAAGCCATAAACGGCCAGACCAAAATCCTTATCAAAATTGTCAAAAACAATATGGCAAAACCTAATGCTCCCGGTATATGCAGCGCTTGCAATCCCTGGAAAATTAACACCAACAGATTAATAACCGGGCCGAAAAAAATTAAATTAAATATATCGCCGATACCGCTCACCTGCACCTCCAGATTCTTATCAAACCTAACCAAATTCCCCTCATTGCCCCAACTTCCCTGATTTTTTGCTTAGTATATTCCGAGCAACTTACTTCATACCTGCAAGCCCCGCCGGGTGCAAAAACTGCCAAAACTCCCCTGTCAAAAGAGAGATATTTTTGATAAAAATTTATTATAAAAGTCATAAAATTTATAATCATTGTATTATTCGCGCTTCTTTTAACCCTTCCTCCAGATCCAAAAGAATATCTCCTGATTTTACATTAGTTGCCCCTGCTTTGGGAAGAGCCACTATATTAATAGTAGACGGCAAACTTGAGTAAAGAGATTCAAATGCTGCAGAAACAACTCTTCTGGCTTTGTTGCGCTCTGTAGCCTTTTTAAAAACTTTAGAAGAAACAGCTATCCCTACCCTTGGAAACTCATTATCTCCTACCTTAACAAAAAGTTTTAAATACTTTGTTTCCAGTTTTTTGCCACCAGCTGCCCATTTAAAGTCTGTTTTTAAATTAAGGCGTTTATCTTTGGAAAGCATCAAATTGCGAGGCGAGCCCTACCTGTTGCCCTTCTTCTTTTTAAAACCTTCTGTCCGCCGGAAGTTGCAGCCCTGGCCCGATAGCCATGCTTTTTAATTCTTTTTAACTTTTTGGGTTGATATGTTCTTTTTGGCATAATATAAACATTATAACTGTTATAATCTTTATAATCAACACAAACTTGATCTACTTATTTATAGTTTCTCCATATTGAAAGAGGGGATAATGTGAATTAAATTGTGGATAACTGATTTTGACTTATCCACAATGGACAATTTACGCCTTTGGCACAAATTTTTAGAAACCATCAAATCCCAAGTAGGCCCTGTCAATTACAAGGCCTGGTTTCTAAAAGCTTCTTTAAAAAGCTGCTCAGATGACAAAATAGTACTTTCCACCCCTCATGCTTTCGTTAAAGAAACTTTGAGCCAAAAATACCTGCCTATTATAGAAACCGGCTTTGCCAATCTTTTGGGAAAAAGTGTAGCGGTTGAATTTATTGTTAAAGAAGCAGAAAAACAGACAGAGGAAAAAGAAGAGGATTTTTTCCAGCCTATTCAAGCTGCAGTTTCTGTCTTAAACCCCAAATATTCTTTATCAAACTATGTAGTTGGTCCCTCTAATAATGTAGCTTATGCGGCAGCCCAGGCAATTGTCCAAAACCCCGGCACATCTTACAACCCTTTATTTATCTATGGCGGTACAGGTGTCGGAAAAACACATCTGATGCTCGGCATCGGCAATGCTATTTTGGATAAAAAACCTCATGCCAAAATTATCTACTCTCCTTCAGAAAAATTCATGAATGACTATGTTGCAGCCATCCAAACCCGCAAAATGGGAGATTTGCGGGCCAAATACCGCCTGGCAGATGTACTGCTGGTTGATGATATTCAATTTTTTTCCGGCCGCGAAGGAACCCAGGAAGAGTTTTTTCATACTTTTAATGAGCTTATTGGTAAAAACAGCCAGATAGTTTTAACCTCAGACAGATCTCCGCACGAAATCCCCAAACTGGAAGACCGGTTAAAGTCCAGATTTGTCGGAGGTTTGATGATTGATATCCAACAACCTGATTTTGATACCAGGGTTGCAATTTTGCGGTCAAAATGCCTGGAGCACAAAGCAAACCTGCCGGAGGAAACTTTAAAAATGTTGGCTGCTTCTTTTGAAACCAATATAAGGGAGTTGGAAGGACAACTCGTTGGAATACTACAACTCCTGCAAGTTCAAAACCTGCCTCCTACGCCGGAGAATATTGGCAAGCATCTTCAGACTAAATCCATCCAGCAAAGTAATATTAAGATTGAACCCAAAAAAGTTCTGGAAACAGTTTGTGAATATTTTAACCTAAACCAGAAAGATTTAACCGGAGCAAAAAGACAAAAAGAACTGGTTTTGCCGCGGCATATTACTATGTTTATCTTAAGTGAACAATTAAATTTAACTGTGGAAAAAATAGGACAACTGTTAGGTAAACGGGATCATACAACTGTTATGCACGGCAGGGATAAAATTAAAAAATTGGTCAATCAGGATAGGGAAGTACAAAGGATGTTCATTGAAATCAAACAAAAGCTAATGAGCTCTTAGAGCCTATTTCAAAACTGTCATTCTGGCGAGTCATCGAGTCCAGAATCCACGGATCAGACAGATTCTGGAGTCCTCACTACGTTCGTCCCCAGAATGACATTAGGGTTTTGAGATGACTTCTAGTCTTGAGACACTAAAATCCAAAAGTTTTCCACCGAAAACTCCTATTTATCCACAACTTATCCACTGGAAATAAACAGCCAATCAACACGAACCTTAGGCGAAATCCAACTTAGAAATTTTAGTTTATCAACATATCCACAAACTATACTAACAATTACTACTATTTAATAAAGAGTGTAGTATAATCGAAAAAATCGTGGATAACTTTAATTGGACCCTTATAGGCATACTGGTTTTGTTTTTATTAGTTACTTATTTAATTGGCAGACTGCATGGTAGGGGAAAAACAGATATACCTACAGATTTAATTGATCTTTATAAAGGCGTACAGGATCTGCCGGCAAGAGTTTTGCAAACTATTCAAGGTTCTATAAATCCGCAAAAAGGTAAGATGGCTGAGCTTTTAACGTATGCCGAACTTCGTTATGATTATGACAGGATTATTCCTTTAGGATGGCCGATTGATTTTATCGGCATTAAAAATAACGAGCGGATTGATTTTATTGAAGTTAAATCAGGACAATTTCATGTCTTGACAGAAGAGGAAAAACACATTAAAAACCTTATAGCTGCAGGCCGGGTTAATTTTAGATTAATTAAGGTAACTGAGGATGAAATTCAAAGATTTGTGTCTACCAGGGAAAGGAAATAGATAGCTTTTAGCTATTGGATTTTGGCTAATAGCTAACGGCGAAACACGAATAGCTTTTATGAAATTTACTGTTTTACAACAAGATTTACTGCCTTCTTTACAAGCTGTAGCCAGGTCAGTAGGTGTCCGTTCAACCCTGCCGGTTTTAGATAATGTATTGTTTTTGGTGGAGGGAAAGAGACTGAAAATTGCTGCTACCAATTTGGAAGTAGGAGTTATTAAGCATATTAATGTAGAAGTAGAGTCGCCGGGAGAAATTACTGTACCTGCCAAAACTCTGGTTGAGTTGGTATCCGGTTTAGGACAGAACAATCTAAGGTTGGTAGCAGAAGGTGATGTTTTAAATATAGAATCAGGTAAATTAAAAGCATCTATTAATGGAATATCTGCTTCAGAGTTTCCGGTAATCCCTTTATCGGCAGGTCCGGGCATTAATTTTCCAAAAGAAGCATTCTTAACTTCTTCCCAAATATTGTTTGCTTCAGCAGTTGATGAAGGCCGGCCGGTTTTGACCGGGATCCTGACAGAGGTCTCTGACGGGAAGCTCGATTTTGTGGCCACAGATGGTTTTAGATTAGCCCACCGCCGTCTTGATGTTCCGAAGGACCAAGCTCAATTCAGGAGTTTAATTCCCAGAAGGACTTTTGAAGAGGTATTAAGGCTGATTTCTGAAGAAGAGGTGGATGAAGTTAATATTGCAACTTCGGAGAATCAAAACCAGATTGTATTTACTTTAGGAAATACAGTGGTTTCCTCCAGATTAATTGAAGGACAGTTTCCAGCCTGGGGTAAGATCATTCCGCAAAAGATTGTCTCCCGGGCTATGGTGGAAAAAGATGAACTTTTAAAAGCGATTAAGCTGGCAGCAATTTTTGCCAAAAATGAAGCTAATATTGTTGTTTTAACTACCAAAAAAGGCATTTTAAAGCTGGAGTCTCATACCAAAGAGGTAGGCAGTCAGGAAAATGAGATTGAAGGTGAAATTGAGGGCGAGGAGTTAAAAATTGCTTTTAATACCAAGTTTTTGCTGGATGCTGTTTCAAATTCTCCTGCTACTCAAATAATGATGGAATTCTCCGGCTCCCTGTCTGCTTCCTTAATAAAACCAATGGGAATAGAAGGGTTGGAGTATATTGTAATGCCGGTGAGACTAAGCTAAAAGTGTTTACACCCCGGTATATTTAATCGTCCTAAAATGGAAAATTTTCTCTTCTCCCCATCTGCCTACTCCGTCAAATTTAGATTCAGGCCCGATAAATAAAGTAAATCCTGTGCCTAAAGGATATGGTTTGGCCGGGATAATTTTGGCAGTTTTCCTATCCCCTGATAATTCAACTTTGTATTCAATCTCCGGTTCAATCCTGCTTTTAAATTCCCCCACATTTTCTAAAGGCCTGTTAAAAGTTATTTCTATTGCTTCTGCTCCGGAAACAATATTTTCATCCAAAGGATCAGGTTTAGTGGAAATAAT
>JACPEY010000029.1 GCA_016183245.1 Candidatus Daviesbacteria bacterium | reverse complement strand
TCCCTGTTTTTCGATGCTGGTTAATTTAGCAACCGTATCAACATGACCCTGGACAATGTGGCCAGACAATAAAGTCATGGGTGTGGCAGGAAGCTCCAGGTTTACCAAATCATTGATTTTAAGATAACCCAGCGTAGTTTTATTCCGTGTTTCAGGCATGATTTCAGCTGAAAAAGAATTTTTAGAGGGTTTTTTAAAAACAGTCAGACATGTTCCGTTTACCGCAATGCTCATACCCTTTTTAAGTTTTCTGCAGAGTGTAGGATCAATATTGAATGTAAAAATTGATTCTTCTTTTCGAATAAATTTTCCTGTATTTGTAATAATTCCTGTAAACATTAAAAAATCCCCTCTCCGGGGACTTTCATCTGTCATTCTGGGGAATCCGCCGAAGGCGGATGACACCAGAATCTAATTAAGATTCTGGACGCGCTACGCTTGCCAGAATGACATATATATTCTCTCTTTATATCCCGACTATACGGTCGCTGTCGGAGTTTCGCCGACTCGTCCCCGCACCATACGGTACAGGGTCGTGGAGTGTACCACCGATTTTGACTTCCCGCCCGCAACGCCTGAGCAAGCTCATGCTTGCGATGGCGGGCGGGGCACAAAATCCCCGAAAGAATATCTATATTATATCATTTTTCCACAAAAAAACTCGCACGAAGCGAGTTTTCTTGAAAAATTATCTTTCGATAACCATATTATTTGTATCAAAGAATTTATGGTTTGGTCAAGTAGTACAAAATATATCAAATAGTTTACAGGTTACAGTTTACAGGTTACAATGTTAGATATGGTATATCTTGCCTCTGATCATGTGGGGTTTGAACTCAAAAAAAAACTCAAAGATTTTTTGGAAAATGAAGGTTACAAGGTAGAGGATTGCGGAGCTTTTGAATATGATAAATATGATGATTATCCGGATTTTGTCTCCAAAGCTGCAGAAGCGGTTTCAAAAGACCCTCAAAATTCCCGGGCCATAGTTTTGGGCGGATCAGGACAAGCTGAGATGATGGTAGCCAATAAATACAAAGGAGTAAGGGCTGCTCTTTTTTACTCTCCGGCAATTCCTACTGAAGTAGCAGATGTTACAGGCAGAACGAGTACTGATCCGTATGAAATTATAAGATTGACTCGGGAACACAATAATGCAAATGTTTTATCGCTTGGGGTGCGTTTTTTAACCGAAGATCAGGCAAAAGAGGCTGTTAAGAAATGGCTGGAAGCTCCTTTTCCGGGTGATGAGCGGCATGTCAGAAGAATTGAGAAAATTAAAAGAATTGAAGAAAATCTATAATGATTCAAATTATTCCAACTTTATTTTCTACAACAGAAGAGGGTTATCGGGAAAGACTTGCGAAACTATCTTCCAGCTCACTTTTTAAAGAAGGATGGGTACAACTTGACCTCATGGACAATAAATTTGTTCCAAACTTAAGTATTGGCTTGGATGTAATCAGGAAATATCCGCTTCCCTATAAAAAAGAAGCACAACTGATGGTGATGAATCCGGGGGAATGGATTGATGGACTGATTGATTTGCGGGTTGATAGAATTATTTTTCCGGTAGAAATAAAAGGCGGAATAACGGGATATATTAATCAGATAAAAAGTAATAAAATGGAAGCCGGATTATCACTGAATCCGGAAACAAATACAGTTGAATTGGATTCTTATCTGGAGTTGCTGGATAGTGTTTTACTGATGGCGGTGAAACCAGGTCTGGAGGGCCAAAAATTTGACGTTGTAACTTACGAGAAAATAAAATTGATTAAACAAAAAAAGAATAGTATCAAGGTAGGGGTGGATGGGGGGGTTAATGATACAAATATCAAGGATTTAGTTGATGCAGGCGCGGATTACGTAGCAATTGGCTCTTATCTATTTAATGGCGATATTGATGAGAATTTGGAGAACTTGTGGGAGGTATTAAATGGGACTTAAAGAGAAAAAAGCCAGTACAATTCAATATGTGGCTATTTTTGGGTTTGCCGATGCTTCAGAAAATGACGAACTTTTTAAAAGCGTAAGAGCAGTAACAAAGGAATTGGCAGAAGCCGGCTATATCGTGGTAGACGGAGGCGGGCCAGGAGTAATGAGGGCTGCTACAATTGGAGCAAAAGAGGGAGGAGGCAAGGTTATTGGAGTAACTTTGTACTCAGAAGAAATTCCTGATTTTGAGGGCAGGGATCCGAAGAATTTATTCGATCAGGAGGTCAGGACTACAAATTATGTGGAAAGGACCCTGGCTTTAATGAGAAGCGGTCAGGTTTATGTAATCTTTAATGGCGGAACAGGCACAATTTCGGAATTTGGCATGGCTTGGGGTTTGGCTAAGTTGTATTTTGGACACCACAAACCGTTGATTTTATATGGGAAATTCTGGGAAAATATTATTAATGTATTTAAAGAGAATATGTTGCTTAGGCCGCAAGAGCTAAAAGTTTATAAAATTGTTACTTCGCCTGAGGAAGTGCTGGATGCAATTCAGGCTTTTGAAAATGAGTTGGAAAAAGGCGCGCACAACAACGAAATGGGTACTGAAAGCGGGTACAGCCTTTAGTATGTTAACAGCAGACGAATTAAAAAAACTTGAAAGCAAGGCCAACTTTATCCGTCAGGATATTATTAAGATGCTTCTTGAGGCAGGCTCCGGGCATTCTGCTGGCGCTTTGGGGATGGCAGATGTTTTTGCAGCGCTTTATTTTCATATCTTAAATCATGACCCTAAAAATCCCAATTGGAGCGAGCGTGACAGATTAATTTTGTCAAACGGTCATATTTGTCCGGTGCGTTATGCAGCTATGGCTCATGCCGGATATTTTCCTGTTTCAGAACTTAAAACTCTTCGTAAATTGGGAAGCAGGCTGCAGGGTCACCCCCATAGAACAAGTCTACCCGGAGTAGAAACAACGTCCGGCCCGCTTGGGTCAGGATTATCGCAGGCAACGGGTCTAGCTTTAGCCGGCAGGATAGATAAGGCATCCTGGCAGGTAGTTTGTTTGATGTCAGACGGGGAGCAGGATGAAGGTAATACCTGGGAAGGAGCAATGCTGGCAGGAAAATACAAGCTGCATAATTTAACAGCCCTACTTGACCGTAACAATATTCAAATAGACGGGTTTACAGAAGATGTGATGCCGTTAAATGACTTAAAAGCAAAATATGAAGCATTTAATTGGCATGTAATAGAAATTGACGGGCACAATATACAAGAAATTGTCAATGCTTTTGCAAAAGCAAAAACCATCTTGGATAAGCCAACAATAATTATTGCAAATACTATACCCGGCAAAGGTGTTAGTTTTATGGAAAATAAGTATGAATGGCATGGTAAGCCGCCAAATAAAGAAGAAGCCGAGAAAGCTTTGGAGGAATTAAGAAAGTATGATAAATAAAAACGCGTTTTTAAATCCAAAACTATTTGATTCTGATATTGAGCAGATTCCTTCAAGGAATGGGTATGGTGATGGTTTGGTTTTGGCTGGTGAGGAAAATGAGCAGGTGGTAGCACTTTGTGCAGATTTGACCGAGTCTACAAGGACTCAGGCTTTTGCCGAGAAATTCCCGCAAAGATTTGTAGAAGTAGGAGTCGCTGAACAAAATCTGGCTACAGTTGCAGCTGGTATGGCTTTGGGAGAGAAAATTCCTTTTATTTCCTCATACGCGACTTTTTCCCCCGGAAGGAATTGGGAGCAAATTAGAACTACAATTTGCTATAACGATGTTCCGGTTAAGATCATTGGTTCTCATGCCGGTCTTTCTGTCGGACCTGACGGTGCTACACACCAGGCTTTGGAAGATATAGCACTAATGAGAAGCTTGCCTAATATGATAGTGATTTCTCCAACTGATTCAATTGAGGCAAAAAAAGCTACTATTGCAATGGCAAGGATTCCTCAGCCCTGTTATATACGGCTTTCCAGAGATAAAATACCTGTTGTAACTACAGAACAAACTCCTTTTGAAATAGGTAAAGCAGAGGTTTTTTATGAAGGTAATGATGCAGCAATTGTTGCCACAGGACAGATGGTGCATGAAGCTATCTTAGCTGCTAAAGAATTAGAATCGCACAATATATCTGTTCGAGTAATAAATTGCCACACTATTAAGCCTTTAGATAATCAGACTATAATAAAAGCTGCAGAAGAATGTGGAGCAATAGTTACTGTGGAAGAACATCAAATAACAGGTGGTTTAGGGGGTGCAGTTGCAGAAGTGTTGTCGCAAAATTTCCCGGTACCTTTAAAAATTATCGGAGTAGAGGATCAATTTGGTGAGTCGGGTGAACCAAATGAGCTTTTGGAGAAATTTGGCCTAACTAAAGAAGCGATAATTAAAGCTGTGACTCAAGTGCTGCGCATGAAAGGGAAATGATTTCATTTAATTTATCAAACAGGTTAATTTTCATTTTTAGCCTGATAGGATTAGGGGTAGCTTCTTTTTTATTCTATGAATACAGTTTGTCAGGACCTATTTTTTGCCCTACAGGAGCAGGGTGTGATATTGTTCGTGCCAGTGCTTATACTAAAATTTTAGGTATATCGATTCCCCTTTTGGGGATGGCTTATTATTTAACGATGGCGGTTTTGTCGGTAGTTCACTCCCATCAATTACCTCATAAATTAGTCAGAAAATTACAAACAATTAGTGCATCTGCAGCCGTAGGATTTGGAATGTATCTGACTTATTTAGAAGCTTATGTTATTGAGGCTTATTGTTTTTGGTGCGTATTATCATTTATAATATCGGTCGCAATTTTGATTACACTGGTTTTATCCAGAGACAAGAGAAAAGATGAAAACAGAGACTAAGATTTTAGGTGCAATATTAGTTTTAACCGCAGTTATTCTTTTTGGCGGGATTTTCTTTTTAAGCAAATTTTCAGCAAATAGTAGTAGTGTGGAGGAAAAAATTGTTCAGATTGATTACAGTAAGGGACAAAAAATCGGCTCAGATAGCGCCAAAGTAAAGTTAGTGGAATTTTCAGATTTCCAGTGTCCTGCCTGTGCCCAAGCCGAACCTTTTGTAAAGCAGCTTAAAAGTGTTTATCCTGATCAGGTGCAGTTAATTTACCGTCATTTTCCGCTTCCTCAACACCCATTTGGAAAACAGGCTGCAAATTGGGCGGAAGCTGCCGGAGCACAAGGCAAATTTTGGGAAATGCACAGTAAGCTTTTTGAGACTCAGGCTGAATGGTCTAATTTGCCAGATAATGAAGTGGATGAATTCTTTCTGGGTTTAGTAAAGCAATTAGAACTTGATGAAAATAAAATTAAGCAGGATGTGGAAGGAAACACTTTTAAATCAAGAATTGATGATGATGTAGCCGAGGGTCAACGTTTAGGGGTTGATTCCACACCCACTTTTTATATAAATGGACGCAAGGTTATTTTACAAACATTTAATGATTTAAATACTGTAGTGGCTGAAGAACTCAAAAAGTAATTTAGACTAAATTTTCCGGTGTTCCTGATAAAGCCGACTTAATATTTTTAACAGTTGTTTCCATAATGGAAAACTCTGCCTCTTTGGTATAAAAAGCCATGTGAGGAGTGATAATTACGTTGGGTAGATGTATTAAAATATGGTCTTCTATAATTTTTTTATAATCTTCAGGCGGAATTTTATTTAGAGTTAAAAGTTCTATTTCTTCTTTTAGTTCTCCTTCTTCTTCCAAAACGTCCAGTGCTGCTCCTGCCAGTTGTTCCTGTATTAGCGCCTTAGCTAAAGCGTCTGTGTCTACAATTGCACCTCTCGAGGTATTTATAAGCAAGCTACCCTTTTTCATAAAAACAATATTGTCTTTATTAAGCAGGTGCTGTGTTTGTTCCATTAAGGGAACATGGATTGTGACAATGTCAGAATTTCTTAATAATTCATCCAGGGAAACATAACTAAATCCTGCAGTTTTGGCAAACTCTTCATTAGGATGGGGATCCATGGCCACTATATTCATATTAAATCCTTTGGCAATTTTAATAACATTGTTGCCGATTTTGCCAGTGCCTATTACTCCTAAAGTTTTTCCGTTTAAATCAAAACCCCGCAGGCCTTCAAAAGAAAACTCCTCACTTAATTTTAATCTATAGGAAGCCTGTGGGATCTTTCGGGTAAGGGAGAGGATTAGTCCAAAAGTAAATTCCGCCACGGTATTTGAGCCATATGCAGGTACATTACAAACAACAATGCTTTTGGATTTGGCGTATCCTATATCAACATTATCAAAGCCGGTGGCCCGGACAGTAATGGATTTTAAGTTGGGAAAAGCATCAATAACGGTTTGATTTAGCTTTGAACCTACAAAGATGGAGATAATTTCAAAATCCGTGTGATCAGGAACGAAATTTTCACCTAAAGCTTGTTCGAAAAACTCTACGTTATGCCCGGCTAGATTTTGAGAGAAGTATTCCTTTTTCTCCTCCTCATTTACTTCAAAAAAAGCAATTTTCATCTGTTTCCATTATACATAAATAAAGTAAGTTTATAATAGCAAGAGGATCCGTGTACTAATAAGCAACTTTGATGTTTTCTTGAGAAGAGATGTTTTCAAAAGTATCTGTGTTGACCAAATGGTATTTATCAATTATTGTCCCTGTAGGCTCTAAAATGCCTACGACCTTCATTTGTGGTATACCGAAGTAGTTATTAACCATGTCACCCACCTGTTGAAAAAGTTTTTCTTTTTTCATTACTTTTGCCTCTTCAAAACCTACTACCATTTCATCATTGTCTAAAGTTAATATCCCTTCCTGTATTTTTAAATTCTTATCCTTGACATTATCAATTCTGGTAAACAATTTGGGGTTGGAAATAACATTACCTGGTTCTTTTGCTTCAACTGCTGAAGATTTTTCCATCTTGACAGGTACACTACTCATATTAGAACTAAATCTGGCAAATTCAAAAAAGATGAAGGTAAATAAAATCATCATTGCAGCTGGTGCAAAAATGGAAAGATAATTAACCTTGCCTGGACGATAACGCCTTAAAAGAAGCGAGTTAGCCACTACTGAAATTGAACTTAAAGCCATAGCTAATCCTGCAAGCTCCGGCTTTAAAACCAGTCCAAACCCTGCAAAAACCCGGGCTGCCACAGGGATACCGATCACATTATAAAAAAGAGCAAAGAACATATTTTGTTTTATCTTACTCATTGTTTCTTTGGACAGAGAAATTGCATGCACGACATCCCGAAGGTCATTTTTAATAATAACAATCCCGCCTGTTTCCATAGCTACATCAGTTCCTGAACCCATGGCAATACCCAGATCCGCTTGAGCCAAAGCCGGAGCATCATTAATTCCGTCCCCTACCATGGCCACCTTTTTACCCAAACCCTGAAGTTTTTTAACTTCACCAGCTTTATCTTCCGGTAAAACTTCAGCCAGGATATTGGTAATTCCTACCTGCTGGGCAATGGCTCTTGCTGTCCTTTCGTTATCACCGGTAATCATCCAGATCTCAATTCCCATTCTCTGTAACTTTTCAACAGCTTCCGAAGAAGTTTCTTTAACAGTATCAGCCACCCCGACAAGTCCCAGCACTTCTTTACCAGATGCCAAAATCATCACAGTTATTCCCTGTTCTTCCAGACGGGACATTTTGCGGTTTATTTTATCAATTGATAGACCAACTGTCTCAGTGATTAATTTACGGTTGCCAAAATAATAGGTCTGGCCAGCAATATCAGCCTGGACTCCGTGTCCCGGTATCGCTTTGAATCCTTCAACTCCGCTCAGGGCAAGATTTTCTTCCCGGGCGTATGTATAAATTGCCTCAGCCAGCGGATGCTCAGATTGTTTTTCAATGCTGGCTGCAATATTTAATACTTCATCCTCATCCAGATCCCCGGTGCTTTCAATATCAGTTACCTCCGGCTTTCCTTTTGTTAAAGTTCCGGTTTTATCAAAAACAATAGTATTTATTTTGCAGGCATTTTCCAGAGGTTCCCCGCCTTTTACTAAAATTCCGTGTTCTGCCCCTTTACCTGTTCCTACCATAATGGCAGTCGGAGTAGCCAAACCCAAAGCACAGGGGCAGGCAATTACGATAACGGCTGTAAAAGCCATTAAAGCAAAAGCCAGGGGAGCCCCAAGTATAAAAAACCAGGTAATGAAAGTAAGCGCGGCAATGCCTAAAACCCCCGGTACAAACCAGGCAGATATTCGGTCCGCAAAGGCCTGGATAGGGGCTTTAGAACCCTGGGCTTCCTCTACTAATTTGATAATTTGAGATAGGGTTGTCTCTGACCCAACCCTGGTTGCAGTAAACTGAAAGCTGCCTGTTTTATTGATAGTCCCGCCAATAACAGTATCATCCACTTTTTTCTCAACAGGGATACTTTCACCTGTAATCATTGATTCATCAATCGCTGAAGTGCCGTCAGTAATCACCCCGTCTACCGGTATTTTTTCTCCCGGCCTGACCATAAGCAAATCACCTTTAACAACTTGTTCAATTGGAATATCTAAAGTTTCCCCGTTCCTGATAACCCGGGCTGTTTTTGCCTGGAGTCCCATTAGTTTTTTAATAGCCTCAGAAGTCCGGCCCTTGGCTTTGGCTTCCAGCCATTTTCCTAAGATCACAAAAGTAATTAAAAATGCTGCTGTTTCAAAATAGAGGTCAGGAATCCTTGCCCCGTTTAATCCCAGTAATGATTTGTTGATAAGATAGTAGCTGAGGAAATTATAAAGGCTGTAAAAGTATGCAACTGATGTGCCGATAGCAATTAAGCTATCCATATTAAAAGTTTTCATCCGTAAGGCAGACCACATGCCTTTATAAAAACCTTTACCAATAATAAATTGGACCGGAGTTGTCAAAATCAGGGAAACAATTCCAATATACGGGGATAAAATTGCGCTACCCGGAAGCCCCTGGAAAAATTCAAAGAACATAAAGTAGAGCATTGGAACGCTTAAAATAAAACTTATGATAAATTTCTTAAATTGGCCGGAAATTTCTTCCTGTTGCTTCCGTGTTTCAAATTCCGGGTCTGCTTCATCTAAAAGCATTGCTTTATAACCGGCTTTTTTGACTGCTTCTATCAGCGCGTCTTTAGATACTAACCCCAAATCAACTGTGACAGATGCTTTTTCCGCGGTGAAATTAACGCGGGCTTCTTTTACCCCCGGAACTTTTTTTAAAGACCTCTCAATGATCCCGGCACAAGAGGTACAATGCATGCCGGAAAGCGAAAGGGCAACTTTTTCTGATCCTGAATTTTGCGGAGGTGTAATTTGTTGCGCAACGCCGGTTGCAGTTCCGTTTGGTATCCTGTCAACATCCAGGGTATTAAGGAGGTTTACTGACCTGAGCAGCCTATCAATGAAGTCTTTTGAGTCTTCCGCCTTATCCTTTGGTATAGAAAATTGGGCAGCCTTTTTATTATCAACCCTGCCGTCAAAATACAATTTTCCATCCTGTCCTTCCAAAACCTTTCCAGCGGCTGTGGTAACTGACTGAAACTTAATTTTCATTGGTTTACCATCAGGCACTATTTTTTGGCTAACCTTCATATCAGGGATTTCTATTACTGCCTGGTAACCGGCATTTTTAATGGCTTTGGTAATATCATCCGGCTTACTCAGTCCCAAATTAAGCAGCACAGACCCTTTTCCTGTTTTAAAACTTATTTCAGGATTGCTGGCACCGGGCAGTTCTTCTAATTCATCTTTAATCAGCAGCTCACAGGAGCCGCAGTGCATGCCTGCAACTTTAAAATCAATTCTTTGTTTATTCATAAAATTTGATAATCTGTTCCTTCCAGGGCAAGTCTTATTTCATCCGGGTTTATGGAACGGTTTGCTGAAACTGAAACATCACCGCTCAGCTGGGCATTGACTGTTAAAACTCCATCTATTTTTGATAATTTTTTCTCAATCAATTTCTGGCAGGCTCCGCAGTGCATTCCCAGGATTTTGAATTTGTTGTCCATATTTTTGATTAATTAACTTTTATTATTCCTCTCGGTATCCCCATGGCACAGGTAATGTAATAATCTCCTGCTTTTGTGGGGGTAAAATTAAATACAACAGGCTGGCCTTTGGTTAAAATCTCCGGTTGCTGTACTAATCCAGGCACCATAATAGAGCCCATGCAGCCATATCCGTCATCTTTAACATCGATCTCCATTCTGACCGGCTGTCCGGCTTTTACAGTGAATTTATTGGGTTGTATATCATTATCCTGGGTATAAATTGTCTTAATTACCTGGGTTTCCCCCTGTTTAGCTGCCGGAATAGGGCTTATTGAAGCAGAAGCTTGTAAATTCTTTTGTGCTGTCCCCCCGCCGCCGCAACCTCCGCATCCTCCTCCTCCGCAATTGCCGCCGCCGGAGGGCGCTTCAACCTGTTTTTGCAGCTCCTGAGTTGTAGCAGTGCTGCCTGTCCCGTCGCTTGCTACTACATTAAATGCTCCCCTGTACATTCCCATCGAACAGCTGAACTTCAGCACTCCTGCCTCATCCGGGGTAAATTCAAAAACATTTTCCCCTAAATTTAAACTGGCGCGGATATTTAAAGCAGAAGAAATAATTGAGCTTGCACAGGTGTTTACATCTTCTGAAGTTACAATCCATTTAACAGGGACGCCTTTTTTAATGGTGAAGGTGTTGGGTGAGTAACCGGAAGCATTCTGTACCATCCTGACAACCTGGACTCCATTTTCCAAAGTAACATTTGGATCAGCAGAACTGGCTGAGGCAGTGTTGCTGCCAAAAGGTGAGGCAAAAGCCAGACCGGTTAAATTGTAGCCATTTGAAATATTGAATAGAGCCAATACTATAACTACAATTCCGGCAAATTTAAAAAATCCTTTGGCAAAAGCACCTTTGACAACAGAAGTGAGTCCTCCTATCCCCAAAAGTCCTGGTGCTGTGCCGATTGCAAAAACTCCCATGGTTATAGCGCCTTTGACCGGGTCGCCGGTTGAGATTGCATAAAGCTGCATTGCTTGTGTAAAACCGCAGGGCAGGAAGAAAGTCATTGCGCCTCCGATCATAGAATTTGTATGGCTGTATTCTTTTTCATGATGTTCTTTAATGCCTAAGGCTCTGCTTATAAATTTAGGCAGAGTAATATTGACCTTATTTAACCTGGGAGAAATATCAATAAGCTGTGCTCCCAAAAGAAACATTACGCCGCCGACAGCAATGGTCAGGATCCCCAAGACAAACGGTGAGAGTTGAAAAAAAGATCCGGCAAAACCTATAACCCCTCCAAAGAAAAAATAGGAAGCGATCCTGCCGATATTAAAAAATATGTGGGGTTTAAATTTTTGCAGCGGTGTAGCTGTCGGGTGTTTTTCCGCAAATTTGGCAGAAGCCCCCAGTACAAGCCCGCCGACTAAAGCCATGCAGGTAGAAAATCCAGCTGTTAGTCCAATCATAAGCACTACCGGCAGACTGGTAAAGTTATTCCCTGTAGATTTAACCAGGCTAAAAAGGCCTAAATTATCTGCTGCAAGATAGATAAATAGCAGGAATCCGGCAGCTGTTAAAATATTCAAGTAGTCACGCGGGTTTTTGGAAAGCCAGGGCCTTTCTTCTTTGCCTACCTGGTAGCCTACAGTACTAATTGCCTGAGTAACCTTTTGTTCGTCCAACCCGTCATTATGGTAAATTTCAGCCGTGCCTTTTGTATGGCTGACTACACACTTTTCCACCCCCTCAATCTTTAAAACCTCATCCTCAATCAGGATTTCACAGGAGCGGCAATGCATGCCCGTTATGTGTACCGTAGTTTTTTCCATAACAGGGATTGTACAGGATTAAAGATTAAGAAATTATGAAGATTAAAAAAAACACCTCATTACTTCTTAAACCGATTGTATAAAGTTATGGTTCCGTATGTTGTAACCCAGGTCAGGCCTGATGCGGCTACCAGCCCCAAAAGCACTGAACTTAAATTAGGAGTGAGGCTGGTCCGAAGGGGCGCCAGGTTCATTCCATGAGTCCAGGATTGTGCTATGGTAAAAAGCAAATCAGGTGCGATATATACAAGCGCAGCGCATGCAGTTACCCAAACTGCCATTACAGCGGCTGTTGCGTTAGCAAAAGCTTTTGCATCTAACATAAATATTCACCTCCTATCTGCCCATCATCTGGGTCATACCGTTTCCTCTTTCCATCATGCCATTCCCTTTATTTGTTATTTCAGAGCCGCTCTCTTCTAACTGCTTACCTTGTTGCATCATTTCCTGGTCGCTGTATTGTTGCCCTTTTTGCTGCATCATCTGGCCGCCACCCATCATCATTTTACCCATCTGCATCATAGAAGAACCGTTGTCTTTCATCATTGAGGCAGTTTGGTTTAAGTAAGCTGCAGAAAAAGGCCGGTTGTTTTGGCCGATCAGGTAACCAATTAAGCCGCCGCCCAAAACAGCTACCAGCAAATAAACAATAAGATTATTGCTGCCGTTATTCTTAATTGCCATTATATTCACCCCCTCCTAGTTTAAATATACCACTAATTAAATTTTAATGTCTATATTTTTCTAGAAATTTTATATAGAAAGAAAACTAGTGCTGCGATAAAGATTATATTTAGGGCTAAATTGTTTCCAACCATGGAATTGATCCAGGCAGCAGTGTTAGTAATAGTTTTAGTAAAGACTTCCATATTTTCAGAAGATAAGGACCCTTTATAAGAAAGGGTTAATATTAATACTCCTGTAGCAAAAAATACTGCTGACCCAATAAGATTACTTAGGATTAAGGGAGTGTAACGGCCAAAAATGGTTACTTCGGCAACTGGCCTTCTAAGGAGGGAGAATTTTGGCATTTTATTATTTAAAAATAAGGAAATAAGAAGCAAAGGAGTGACCATACCTAACACATAAACTGCTCCAATAGATAATGCGCCGAAAAAATTAGGAGATAAAAAAGTCAGCGCTAAAATTCCGATCAGTACCGGTGCACAACAAGCAGAAGTGATGCCGGAAAATATTCCCAGAGTAAATACAGAAAATACATCTGGTTTTCCGGCGGGGCTCCCTTTTGAAAAAGAAGGCATTGGCAGTTTGATGCCTAAAAAGGTTATTACAGATACCAGAAGCATTACTATGCCGCCTAAAATATAAATTATGTCGTGATAGCGGAAAGTGAGTTTGGATATTAAAGCCACTCCTAAAACTGCCGGCAGCATCACCACAAAAATCCCCAGGCCAAATACTAAAGTCATAAGTAATACTTTTTCTTTCTCTTTAAAAACACCGCCTAGATATGCAGGTAAAAGAAAGGTAATGCAGCAGGGAGCAAAAAGGGCTACCATCCCGGCAACAAAAGCTGCTATTAAAGATGTTTGAAGAAGTACTGTTTCCACTATACTCCGCAGCCTCCTCCGCCATTTTGAATACCCGGAATACCCTGGACTGATTGTTTTATCCTGGCAGCCCCCCGGGCTGATGAATAATCTTTTGAAAGTGCAAGCTTGGCATCAACATCTTTCCATTTTGTACCGGCTTTATCAAAATATGCAGCAATTTCTACATAAGTTTGAGGGAACCAGAAAGAGTTAAAAGCCAGTAAGTCTTTGTAGATTTGCTCCTCCGGCAAACCATTAAAAACCGCCCATTCAATATAACCTAAAGCTGCCATACCGTGGTTACAATCAGGAAAAGCTGTACTGTTATTGCAACAGGGCCTAAAGATATTCCCGGCTATTTTTTCAACTATCCCTTGCTGTTCAAAAGTCAAAGGGATAATTTCTCTTGAGGAATAAAGTTCCATTACAGGTTTTGTTCCGATAGTCCAGCCGCCTGTTGAAGCAAAACTGCCGGCATTTTTCCTTCCTTCCTGCATCATAGGGCCTTCATCCAAAACCTTGCTTTTATTAACCAGCCCCAGGGCCCAAAAAGTATTAACTATAAAACGGCTATTTTTTTCATTGATTGCAATATACTCGTCCCAATTTCCGTCCAAATACTTTAATTCATCTTTGCCGTCTGCCTCACTGGTAAAAATCTCTTTATATTTTTTCTTATCAATTACCCCGGATTCTACTAACCGGGCGCCCAGGTTTTTCCATTTTAACGAAGTTGTATAACCCTTTACTGGCAATACTTCCTGTTTTAAAATATTTACTAAATCCTCAGGGTTTTTAGTGGTTTCAGCAGGTTTTATAATTGGTTGTCCGGGATTTTTCTTCATTATGTAGTATTCCGCCAACCCCACCAGTACCGATGAGTTAAAAGCTATAAAAATAACCATCCATAAGGGAATGGATTTTTTCAGAAATTTCTTCATCTGGTTTATTGTTTAAATACCGTTCCTGTTAAGGAAAATTCTATCCTGGAATTGCTTTTATCATTTGTTTCAATAGAAACTAACCGGTTAATTGGCCCTACTCCCTGGGGCCCGTGATAAGCGGGATCAAAAATAACTTCAAGTTCTGCTTCCTGTCCCGGGGGAATCTCGCCGGTCCAGGAGGAAACAGTGTTCATCCCGAAAAAAGGGCTTGTTGTGCTGCCGATTTTAACCCGGGCTTTAGTGCAGTGGCAGGAAGTTCTGATTTTATAAAGTTTTAATATTTCGGTCCCGGAATTTTTTATTGTAAAGGTTTTGCTGACGTTGCCGGCTTTCATGTTGATTTGTCCCCAGTCAAAATTTTTTTGATCAACCGAAGCTTCGGCATTTTGAGAGGTAGCTATATTGGCAGAAGTTTCACTTTTTGACAAAAAGAATACCCCTCCGCCCAGAATTAAAGCTGTTATTAAAACAGATGCAATAATAATTTTTTTGTCGGTCATATTTTATCCTTAATAATAAAAAATTGAAGATTAAGAAAGTATGAAGATTAGCTGGTAAGTGGTAAAACAACTACGAAAGTAGAGCCTTTGCCCTTTTTGCTTTTGACTATCATTTCTCCATGATGCAGGGTAATAATTGATTTTGCTATAGCCAAACCCAGACCTGAGCCCAGTACTTTGTCTGTTTTTGATCCCCGATAAAACCTGTTAAAAATTTGCGGCAGGTCTTCTTCTGCAATTCCCTGGCCGTTGTCAATAATGCTGATTAAGGCTTTGGTCGGAGATTTTTCCAGAATTATTTCTATCTTTCCTCTCTGCGGAGAATACTTAACAGCATTATCAATTAAATTAAGTAAGACTCTTGCCAGTTTCTCTTTAAAGCCAATGATAAACATATCAGGGGCTGAAGACAGAATAACTTCGATTTTCTTTTTTACTGCCAGTTTTTGAGCAATTTCGTATAAATCAGCAACCAGCTCTGTTAAGTTAAATTTCTTTCCGTTGTTTTGTGAAACCGGTGTTTCAGACCAGGCAAGATCTAGAATGTTTTTTAAAGTTTGCGAGAGCTGGTCGGTTTCAATTATAGACTCTTCGATTACTTTTTCGTATTCTTTGATACTCCTTGGTTTACTTAAGGCAACTTCAAAAGCGCTTTTAATGGTAGACAGCGGGGTTTTAAGTTCATGTGCAACATCTGCGATAAATTGCTGCTCCCTTTTGAATGCCTGGTGCAGGCGGTCCAGTAAGCTATTGAAGGAATGTGTTAACTCTCCGATTTCATCTTCCCCGAAAGTGCCGGTAATTTTTTCCTCCAGATTTTCACTGGAAATTAATTTGATTTTTGAAGAAAGTGTGCTTATTGATTTAGTAATTTTAAAAAGGGTAATAAATTGGGCAATTGCCAGGATTATAAAAATCCCGATTAAAATATGTATTGCATAAGGAAGAGTGAAGTAATGAATAAATAACAGGAAATAGGCAATAACAATCATTAAACTGCCGATATACCACAAAAATAATCTGGTCTTGATGCTTTTTAAATTGATCATTTTTTTGCAGACATTACATATCCTACTCCGTGAACAGTATGTATCAGTTTATTTTTATGTCCGCCGTCAATTTTTTTCCGGAGAGTTGCAATGAAAACATCTACTACATTGGAAAAACTGTCAAAATTATAATCCCAGGTATGTTCCGTAATTTGGGTCCTTGTGACCGGTTTGTCCTGATTTCGGGCCAGATATTCCAGGATGGAAAATTCTTTGGGTGTTAAGGTTATTGGTTTATCACCTCTTGTAACGATGCGTTTTACAGGGTCAATTTCTAAAGTATCAATAACAATTGCGCTTTCGGTTTGACGGTAGTTTCTTCTTAAGAGTGCATTTATCCGGGCTTTCAGTTCTACAAATTCAAAGGGTTTGGTTAAGTAATCATCTGCACCGGCGTCTAAACCTGTAACCCGGTTTTCTACTTGTGCTTTTGCAGTCAGCATAAGAATCGGGACAGCAATTTTTTTATCCCTCAGCTTTTTGCATACAGTAATACCATCCAATTTAGGCAGCATAAGATCTAAAATTATTACGTCATAAGTTTCTGACTGCCCTAGATATAATCCTTCTTCCCCGTCAAACGCCTGATCAACAGCAAATCCGGATTCTGCAAGCCCTTTTTTAATAGTCTCAGAAAGGCGTTTTTCGTCTTCAATTAGTAAAATCCTCATATATTGAAGTTTATTATACCAAGAGTTCAGTAGTATAATTAAAGAAATATGAGTCCAGATAAGGTATTAGTAATTGTTTTTGGGGTTTTGGGAATAATTTTTACCTACTGGTTTTTTCTGATGAAAAAAGAAAAGGAGGTGAAAGTGATGGACGAAGTAGATATTGCTGTGTCGGGAGGATATTCACCGGAAGTGATTTCCATACCGAAGAATAAAACTACCAGAATTAATTTTATCCGGACAGATCCTACAGATTGTTTATCTGAAGTTGTGCTTGCTGATTTTAAAATCCGAAAACAGTTGCCTTTGCAGGAAAAAGTAACAATAGAAATTACCCCCAAAAAGGCAGGAGAATACGGATATTCCTGCGGTATGGGTATGTATCATGGCAAAATAGTGGTTAAATAACAGGAGGAATATGCCAGAAGTCAAAAAAACATTTCAAATAAAAGGCATGCATTGCGCATCCTGTATCCGGGTAATTGAAAATGCAATTAAAAAAATCCCCGGTGTTTCTGAGGCTTTAGTAAGTTTGGTCACTGAAAAAGCAACTGTTGCTTTTGATCCCGTAAAAGTAGAAGAGGAACAAATCATCTCTGCCGTATCTTCTGCAGGCTATAAAGCTTTCCTTGAAGAAGGATCAAAGTCTGAGGATCTGCAAAAACTGGAGAAGCAAAAAGAGCTTTCAGGCATTAAAAGAAAAGCTTTTGTCTCTCTATTTTTGGCTTTTTTAATTGTCTGGGGAAGTTTTCCTTTCCTTGAGCAATTTGCCCCTCCATTTTTAAAAAACTTCTATATTCAACTGATTTTGGCTTTGCCGGTACAATTTTGGGCAGGCTTGGGGTTTTATAAAGCTACCCTGCCGGCTCTTCGTCACCGCAGTGCCAATATGGATACTTTAATTGCTATTGGCACCAGCGCAGCTTTTGGCTATTCGCTTATTGCTACAATTTTTCCGCAAATTATTACCAGTGCCGGTATTGAACCAATGCCATATTATGATGTCTCGGCGGTCATTATTGGTTTAATTTTACTGGGCAGGTATTTTGAAGCCAAAGCAAAAGCCGGAACTTCAGAGGCAATAAAGAAATTAATAGGTTTACAGGCTAAAACTGCCCGGATAATACAGGATGGAAAAGAAGTAGATCTGCCGATTGAACAGGTAGTAATTGGTAATATTATCCGGGTCAGGCCGGGAGAAAAAATACCGGTAGACGGTAAGGTAGCAGAGGGACAGTCGTCTGTTGATGAATCAATGATTTCCGGGGAAAGTATTCCGGTGGAAAAAAATAAGGGCGATGTGGTTATCGGCGGCACAATGAATAAAACCGGGACATTTATCTACCGGGCCGCTAAAGTAGGCAGCGATACTATGCTTGCTCAAATTATTAAATTGGTACAGGAAGCCCAGGCCAGCAAAGCCCCGATTCAAAGACTGGTTGATTTAATTTCCTCTTATTTTGTACCGATTGTTATTATGCTGGCAATTTTTACTTTTACTGTCTGGTATATCTTTGGTCCTGTTCCTGCATTCCTGATGGCGCTTCTAAATTCCGTTGCAGTGTTGATTATTGCCTGTCCCTGCGCGATGGGACTGGCCACACCTACAGCAATTATGGTGGGGGTAGGGAAGGGGGCAGAACATGGTATTTTAATTAAAAATGCAGAAAGTTTGGAAATTGTCCATAAAGTAAATACAATAATTTTTGACAAAACCGGAACTTTGACAAATGGCAAGCCTATTGTGACTGATGTAATAGAAAGTCAAAAGTCAAAAGTCAAAAGTCAAAAATTGTTGGAACTGGCTGCATCTTTGGAAAAAGGATCAGAGCATCCTTTGGCTGAAGCTATTGTACAAAAAGCAGAATTAGACAAGCTGATTCTTGTAAAAGTTACAGGATTTAAAGCTATTCCAGGACACGGAGTTGAGGGGAATGCGGAAGGAAAATGGATATTATTTGGAAACAGAAGGCTGATGGAGAAGGAAAGAATAAAGATTGATGATTTGAAATCTAAGATTGAAGAATTAGAACAGCAGGGCAAGACAGTGATGATGATAGGAATTGATGGAAAACTTGCCGGGCTGGTTGCAGTAGCAGATACCTTAAAAGAAACATCCAAAAAAGCTGTGGAAGTATTATCAAAGATGGGAATAGAAACAGTGATGATTACCGGCGACAACGAAAGAACTGCCCAGGCAATTGCCAAACAGGCAGGTATTAAAAGAGTTTTGGCGGAGGTATTGCCGGACCAAAAGGAGGCAGAGGTAAAAAAGATTCAGTCTGAAGGAAAAATTGTAGCCATGGTAGGGGATGGAATTAATGATGCTCCGGCTCTTGCAGCTGCCAATATCGGTATTGCCATGGGGACTGGTACAGATGTGGCAATGGAAGCTGCAGGGATTACCTTAGTCAGCAAAGATTTAAATTCTGTAGCAGGCTCTATCGAGTTATCCAGAAAAACTATGAAAACTATCAAGATGAATCTTTTTTGGGCTTTCGGATATAATGTAATATTAATACCTGTAGCTATGGGGGTTTTGTATCCGTTTTTTGGGATATTACTAAATCCCATACTTGCTTCGGCAGCAATGGCATTGAGCTCAATATCAGTGGTTAGTAACTCGTTATTGTTGAAAAAAGTAAAGATTTAAAAATATGGAACTTGTAACAATATTTTTGATTGGTTTGACAGCCGGCGGATTAGGATGTGCGGCAGTCCAGGGCGGATTGCTGGCTTCTGCCGTAGCCGCCAGGAAAGAGCTGGACCAGAAAGATAAAACAGATGTTATCCCTACCTTGTCTTTTTTAGTAGCCAAGCTAATATGTTATGCAATATTAGGTGCAGTATTGGGCCTGTTTGGAGCTGCTTTATCAATTTCTGATAATGTCCGTACTATTATGCAAATTATCGCCGGTATTTACATGATCATTGTGGCTCTAAACTTATTAAATGTTCATCCTGTCTTTCGCTATTTTATCTTACAGCCTCCCAGGTTCTTAACCAGGATGGTCAGGAATCAGTCAAAAAGTGCGGATATTTTTGCTCCCGGTATTTTGGGAGCAATGACTATCTTTATTCCCTGCGGGACCACTTTGGCTATGGAAGCCCTGGCTATTTCTTCTGGCTCGGCCATCAAGGGATCATTAATTTTAACTGTTTTTGTACTGGGTACCTCCCCGATTTTTTTTGGGTTAGGATATATTACGGCCAAATTAAGTGATAATTTCCGCCAAACTTTTTTCAAAATTGCTGCCTGGGTGATAATTTTTGTGGGGCTGGCTACTGTTAATAACACTCTGGGGGCAGCCGGTTTTCCCGTAATTGCAGTGGATTTTAGCGGACAAGGGCAGCAAACTGCAGATGTTGCTGTCAAACAGGATTATCAAATTCAAATCTCCGGCAGCGGTTATAGTCCGAATTATCTTAAAGTAAAAAAAGGGCAGTCGGTTAAAATTAACCTGGTCTCAAATAACTCTTATGGTTGTGCTTTGGCTTTTCGGATTCCTTCGCTCGGAATTACTAAGAATTTAAAGCCCACAGATTCTGAAACTATTGAATTTACTCCTACTCAAGTTGGGCAAATAACGTTTAGTTGTTCTATGGGGATGTATCGGGGGGTGATTGAGGTAGTCAGTTAATATGGTCAAAAAGAAATTTAAAATTACCGGTATGCATTGTACCTCTTGTGCCATGACTATAGATATGGACCTGGAGGATCTGGATGGTATTAAATCCTCTCATACTTCCTATGCCAAACAGGAGACGGAAGTAGAATTTGATTTTGATAAAATGGATGACCAGAAAATTATAGAAACCATTAAAAAATCAGGCTATAAAGCTTTGGTAGACTCTATTTATGTTTGATATAATTTCTATTGGTGATGCGACAATTGATAATTTTGTCCAGATTCATAATGCTGAGATAAAGTGTGATTTAAATAAAACTAACTGTAAGCTTTGTGTTGAATACGGGGATAAGATCCCGGTTGACTATCTAAGTCATCTGGTGGCTGGGAACGGAGCCAATAATGCGGTTGGGGCAGCCAGGCTGAAGTTAAAAACCGCAATTTATGTCAACGTCGGATCAGATACGTCCGGTAAGCAAATAATAGAGAAATTGAAGCAGGAAGGTGTGAGTACCAGGTATGTTGCAGTTAACGAAGGAATGGAATCTAACCTGTCGACAGTGATAAGTTTTAAAGGAGAACGAACAATTTTTGTATTCCATCAGCGTTGGAATTACAAACTGCCGGATTTAGATTTTACGAAATGGGTATATTTTACTTCTTTGTCGCCTTCGTTTGCTCAATCGAATTTACTCAATGAGCTTGGTGTATATCTGGAAAGAACAGGATCAAAGTTGGTTTATAACCCGGGGACTTATCAAATTAAAGCCGGAGTAAAAAAATGCCCGAAGATTTTGGCCCTGACTGAGGTTTTTATTGTCAATTATGGGGAAGCATGGAGGGTTCTGGGATGGGAGGAAAAAGAAAATATACCGATAAAAAAATTGCTTAAAGGTCTTGCGGATTTAGGCCCAAAGAAGACTATTATTACAAACGGGGAAGAAGGGTCTTATGGGTTTGACGGGGAACGATTTTATCACCTGGGAGCGTTTCCGGCAAAACTGATAGAGATGACAGGAGCCGGGGATGCATATGCTTCAGGAGTACTGGCTGGACTTTTTTATGGAGAAGACTTAAAAGATGCTATGAGGTGGGGAGCGGCAAATGCAGCTTCGGTTGTAGAGCAGATTGGGTCCTTGGCAGGTCTTTTAACTTACGATCAAATACAGGAGAAGCTAAAAGAAAATCAGAATATAACTACCAAAGAGATTTAATTCTTAATGTACAACTACCCGGGTACCGGGGTTTTCCGGTGAGGCATGAGCTGTATTTTGACCGGGCGGCACCACAGGTCCTGCCCATTCAAAGATTTGGGCTGCACTGGCAAGAGGTTCGTTCACGCAGCCGTGGCTCATCGGGTGGCCAAAGTTATTGTGCCAATAAGCGCCATGCAGAGCATAGCCTTTATGGAAAAACATGTTGCTTGGAACATTTGGAAGATTATAGTAGGTGCCTAACGTTTTTGATCCTCCGCTCATAGTTTGACTTCTGGTTTTATGCCAAATTCTGAATTCTCCTATGGGTGTAGGAGACCAAAGGCCGGATGAGATCGGGAATTCCATAACTAATTTATTTCCTTCCCATGCTCTGACTTTTTGTTCATCCAGAGAAACCTCAATCCATTTTTGTTCGCCTGCGTCATTAGTGGTGCCTAAAACGGCCTGGTTGTTGTTACCTTGATTTTGGGCCAGCGATCGGGAGTAAGCATAGGCTAAAGAGGTTTTTGGGTAATCTATAACCTCATTGTTAAATATAGCCGTAGAGGCATCTTCATCAAACTGCCCGTTTGATTTTGCAACCTGGTTTTCATCACAGCAGGAAGTGGTAAGATCCCCCGATATATTTAACTTGTAGACAATTGTTCTTCTTAGGGATTGGAAATTAAAAGCAACATAAATAACAACAGTAATAAGTAATAGAACAGGCAGTAGGCGGTGCAGCATAACCCCTCAATATAATTTTGAAGCAAAACTAATCTTGACGTCAATAGGCAGTTTGGTATGATGAATAATCTTTAATGAAAAAGCTGACTTTTCTTTCTGTTGTTTTGGTGATTTTAGTTTCCTTTTTAGTACTTAATCTGACTGAAAAAATGGGACATACTAATTTAGTCTCCCCCATTTTGAGGAAAGAAAATGTTTTAGGTATAAATCAGTGGTTTCCTAAAGGGGATATTAGTCAACAGGATGCGCTTCTGATTACTGCTAAAGCAGCTTTTTTTACAGATACCAAAAACGGACAAGCGCTTTATTCAAAAAATGCCCGCAAAAAGTTACCTATTGCATCTTTGGTTAAAGTAATGACTGTATTGATAGCTTTGGAACATAAGAATATGGATGATTGGTTGCAGGTTAGCCAAAGAGCGGCGGATATGGAACCTGACAAGATGTTTTTAATAGCCGGAGAAAAGTTAGTATTGAAAGAGTTTTTGGCCGGGATTTTTTTAATATCGGCAAATGATGCAGCTGAAGTTTTAGCAGAAAGTGTAACCGGAAGCAGGGAGGAGTTTATTGAACTTATGAATGATAAAGCAAAGCAATTGGGTATGAATGATACCTATTTTGCAAACCCT
>JACPEY010000030.1 GCA_016183245.1 Candidatus Daviesbacteria bacterium | reverse complement strand
AGCAGACATGATACTTCTTGAACCTATTATGAAGGTGGAGGTAACAACTCCGGAGGAGTTTTTAGGGGATATTATTGGGGATTTATCCAGTAAAAGGGCGCAGATTTTATCTTCGGAAGCAAGGGGTAATGCTAAAGTGGTTTTGGCTTTGGTTCCTTTGGCAGAGATGCATGGGTATGCTACCAATATCAGAAGTATGTCCCAGGGCCGGGCCACTTATTACATGGAAGCCGACCACTATGAACCGGTTCCCCAAAATATCACTGCCAAAATAGTGGAGACCTCCGGCTTCACTGGCCGAGTGGAACACTAAAATGAGTGGTATTTCAGTTGAAAAAAAACTTACGGACAGAGGATACAGATTAGACAACTCAAGAATATATCTTGATCCGACAGGCAAATTATTACGAGGAGCTAGATTACGGGCGGGCTTAAGTATTAAAGATATGGCAGCAGGGATGGGTATAAACGAAGAACAAGCAGTAAGTTTAGAAATGACAGGAGTTCAAATAAGACATCGTCGATTTTGGAAACGAAATTAAACTACTTTATTTTCCCATAGAGTAATTAACTAAATTCAAAATTTCATTAACTCCACGGCCGTGACATTAATGTTATTTTTAGCCTATTGCATCTTTTGACAGGATGTGTTAGTATTTAAATACTTAAATCTCCTGCAACACCGCAAGGTCTTTGCAGGATTTTTTTTGGTCAAAAAATGTATAATAACTACATGAATAAACAAAAGAGCGTAGTAATAATAGATGGCAGTAATTTTTATTTTAAGCTCAAAGATTTAGATCTTCACAAGCTTTTAGACTTCAATTTTTCTGAATTTGCAAAATATTTAGCCAATAAAAAAGAAATTATTCAGGCAACCTATTATGTGGGTGCAGTTCGTACAGATGGCACCACGCGAGTTCAGAAAATGTTTAATAACCAACGTCAATTATTTGCTCATCTTAGAAAACAAAAAGTTAAATATTCACTTGGTTATCTTTTAAAATCAGATGGAAAATATCATGAAAAAGGAGTAGATGTAAATATGGCAGTGGATATTTTAGTAGCAACCTATGAAGATTTATGTGATCATATAATTTTAGTGTCATCTGATACAGATTTACTTCCAGCTGTTAAAAAGGCTAGGGAAAAAGGTAAAACTGTGGAATATATCGGATTTTCTCATCAGCCTTCTCTTGCCATGGTTGCTAATTGTTCAGAGTCAAGACTGCTACAAAAGGAAGATTTACAGTCATTTATAACATAAATCCTCTGGGCCTCAATATCGTACGGCTTCACCGGCCGCGTTGAACATTAAATTTTCCCTCTTGCATTTGAGGGGATTTTAGGGTAGTATAATAAAACCAGCTTGAAAATTGGCTGGTTTTTAATGTAGAATTAGGATAATAAAATGGCAGATCAGAAAAAATTTGACAGAAGTAAACCGCATGTAAATATTGGCACCATGGGTCATGTTGACCACGGTAAAACAACGCTAACTGCAGCCATTACCAAAGTTTTGGCCGGCAAAGGTTTGGCCGAAGCCCGTTCGGTTGACCAAATTGACAACGCTCCGGAAGAAAAAGCCCGCGGCATTACCATTAACATTTCCCATCAGGAATATGAAACTGCAAAACGCCATTATGCCCACATTGACATGCCCGGACACGCAGATTACATCAAAAACATGATTACCGGAGCAGCCCAGACAGACGGCGCTATTTTGGTGGTATCCGCGCCAGACGGCCCCATGCCCCAAACCAGAGAACATTTACTCTTGGCCCGCCAGGTGGGTGTGCCTGCTATTGTGGTTTATTTAAATAAAGTAGACATGGTTGACGACGCGGAACTTTTGGACTTGGTGGAAGAAGAAATCCGCGATTTGCTTAAAAAATACGAGTATGATCCGCAAAGCCCAATAATTCGCGGTAGCGCCAAAAAAGCCTTGGAAGGCGACGCCGAAGCTGTTAAATCAGTAGAAGAGCTGATGGCCAAAGTTGATGAATGGATTCCCACCCCTGTCCGTGATAAAGACAAGCCGTTTTTGATGGCTGTTGAGGATGTTTTTTCTATTAAAGGTAGAGGAACGGTTGTTACCGGCAGGATTGAACGGGGAGTGGTTATGGTTAATGAAGAAGTGGAAATTGTGGGAATTCGGCCCACCAAAAAAAGCGTTGTTACAGGCATTGAAATGTT
>JACPEY010000015.1 GCA_016183245.1 Candidatus Daviesbacteria bacterium | reverse complement strand
TTCTACACTGGAAAGAGGAGGAGTTGCTTTTATGGATCAGGGACAAAGTGAACGACCATCAGTACCAGTAGAGCCAGCAAGACCTGGGGGTCAAACCCCGCGCTCGCAGCCAAAACCTGTTTCTCCGGAAAGAGTAGAACTGGTAAGAAAAGCATGGGCGGCACATAATGAGGGTAAACCTCTAGGTTCAGAAGAGCGCGCGACGCAAGAGATGGCAATTCAAATGGGAATAGCGCCAATTAGTGGTGGTGCGCAAGATCAACCAGATACAGGAGAAGCTTTTAATAAAAAAGCAGACGAGCTTTTACAAAGGATAATAGTTAAAGAGCTTATGCCTTATATTCTAAGAGCAAAAGTGACTTCGCCTCAGGCTATACAAGAATTGCTTAAAGAGTTGGAGGAGGCTAAAGGTAAAATATATGCTAATTTAGTTGCACAACGACAAGCACTTACTACTACTCCAGAAACAGCTTTAGAAAGAGAAATTTTGGATAGAAAAATAGGCGCTATTGTTGCAGAGACAGATGCCACCAAGGATTTAATTTTAGAAAAAGCCGATATAAGGACAAGAAGAATGTCCGAGAGAGAAATAATTCTTGTAGATGAGATTAAAGAGCTTGAAGGCCAATTAGAAGGAGCAAGCGAACAAGATAAAGAAAGAATAAAACTGGAAATAAGAAAAAGAGCAGTAGCTCTTCAAAAAACGATGACTGCGCCGGAAGATGAACCAATTCCAGACGATATACTCAAGGCCATAGGCAGAGATAAGGTTGCAACAGAGGAATTTGTAAGCAGACTCATAGTTTCTTATCAAGAGGACGATCCGTATCAGATGAGAGGATTTTATGGCCCTATTAACTTAGATAAATTTCTCAAATTAAATCAAGATATAGATCCGGACAGAATGGAGCGTTTAAAAAATTTGATACAAGCCAATCAGGCATTTCATAACATGAACTACATTATAAAAAGAAGTTTTGAGCAATTTATAGAGCAAAGCAGAGCTCTTTTACCAAGACATTTTGAGGTTGTTATGGAGCTTCCCGGAGTAGATGCTGTTTTTCGTGCTTATGAAAGATTTACAAAAGAGGAATTAGGAATTGAGACAAGAGTCACCGAGAACGCTTTCATAAAAATAGAAAAGGAAATTATGAAGTTGTTTAAGGAGAAAGCAGAAGCACAAAAGCTAGGCATTAAAGGCTTTATTGGTGGAGATTTGGAAGAATGGGAGGTAAATAGAGCCTTAATTTACGGTAGAAGTTTATATAGGTTATCAGTTAGAGCCGCAGAAGTTATAGCCCAATCCGAATTACATCCTGATCAAGAAAAAATCATATCCCCTCCTCAGAAAGAATTAACTCAAGTTATGCATACTTTAAAATATGTTAATTTTAGATTTAAACCTGGCGAATCAAGAGGAGGAGTAGAATTGATAGAAGAGGTGCGCGATAAAAGGAAACAAAAGAGACGAGAAAAAGGGAAAGTTCGTATAAAAACACTTGAAGGCACAGACGTTGATATGAGAGAGCTTCAGGAAATAATAAGCTCAAGGGGAGTATTTGCAACATGGCGAAACGCGCATGCTCTTTTATCGGAAGTTAAATTTAGAGATGGAGGTAAAACAACTGATGTGGTACGGTTTTTTAGAGATCACGAGGAAGAGATAAAAAGATTTAAAGAGCTAGGGGAAAGTGATGATGCGGGATGGAAAAGGGAGTATAGGAGAGCTGGGGGAGATACTAAGGATCCTAAGAAGAAAAAAGATTTTGCACAATGGAGAAAAGAACAGGTTGGGAAGCTATTCAAGCCGCTTCTTGAAGGCAACTCCATAGCTCTTGGAATTCTTGTCTCTGGTAACGGTCTTAGCGTACCTACGGAACTTAAAGAATTAATTTGGGAGAAAATAGCAGAGCTTAATCCCGGCGTAATGGCATCCTTACTTACAAGACTCGAAATAGATAGAGAAGTAAAAAACGCGGATAGAATTAAGGATGTAAAATCGCTTGAGGAGATCCTGGTGAGACATTTTGGAACAGAAGATCAAAAAAAATTGCTGTTTGAGGCAGAAGTATCAGATGAGCTTCGGAAAAAGTTAAGCCCCGAAGAACTTCGTAATCCAATTATAGCGCTTCTAAAAAGAGAAGATTCTCTTGATCAGCAAATACAGATAGAAGCGGATGGTCAGAAAAAAGAAAGTTTAAAAGAGGAGCTTCAAGAGGTTCGCAATAGCCTTCGATGGAAACCAACGGTATTAAAAAGAAAGGTTGAAGATCTAGAAACGGAATTAAAAAAGCTCAAAGGAAAGGAGTCAAAACAAAGGGGACATATTAGTAATACCGAGGCAAAAGAGATAGAAGACAAGGCTAAAGAACTACAAGGGGAAAAAGCGGAATATGACAAGGTTAATGAAATGGTTAAGGAACTGCTTAGGGTCCCTGAATGGGTTAAACTCAAAGACAAGTTTAATACGGCTAATGAACTAAGGCTAAAAGATGAGATAGAGCGTATTAAAAAAATGGAAAAGGGAGAACAAGTTCCAAATGGTCCTAAGAAACTTGGGGACTATTTAGATCTTAATTCAGAAGAAAAACAAGTTCTTGAAGCTATTACTATGAACGGGCAAAAAATAGCCAGAGACCTAGCAAATATAAAACAAGTAACTACTTGGTTTTTGAACGATACTCCGCTTGAAATAATGAAATGGACAAATTTAGGTCAATTCTATGATAGGCAAACAAATGATTTAGCAAGCTTTAGTAAAGCAGCAGCAGCCCTTATGAAAGTATTAGGCGACCCATTTGCTATTCCGCCACAGGAAGTAATAAAAGCAGTAAGGGAGGCAATGGGCGAAGCAGGAAATGTATTAGGACTTGAGCCGGCTCAAGAAAACATTGAGCCAATTCTAACGCAATATTTTGAAATGATATACGAGAGTCCTGATAACTTCTGGGGCAGACAGATAATCTGGTCTAGCATTGAGCATGGGAGGCATAAACCTACCTCTCGCGCTCAAGAAGTAACAGGGAGTGTGGATGCGCCTTCCGTTAATGAAGACACGATGTTTCAACTGACACAGGAAGCCCTTCATGCAGGCGCATATAGAAAAGAGGTTAGAGATAAAAAAACAGGGCAATTAAAATTTAAAAGCACGATGGAGGAGGCTGAAAAAAAACTTGGAATAGCATGGTTTAAACGTTTTATTTTAGCAAATGCGCGCGATTTTGGTCCATTTCTACTTATAGCACTTATTATAAAGTTCTTCCAGGGGGTTTATTCTCCACGAAAATCGTGAGTAGATCCAGCGATTAATTTATCTAATAAGACGTTGTAATACTCTGCCTATTCTTCCAGAGGGTTTACCTTTTTCTCCAGTAATATCATATTTCGCAGCGGTCATTAATCCAGCAGCTGTCCCTATAGCGCTTCCCGGTATTCCGGTGCCTGCTCCAATCGCCTGACCAATGGCAGAAGTGTCAAGTTTGGGTGCCTTAAAGACCGCCTTCATCATTTCAACCACCGAAGGGGTCATAAGAATAATTCCAAGACCAATTAATGCGCCAAAGGCGCTTGTATCGGCAGGGTTGCCGATTAAAGGAGGAGCAAACTTAGTTGCAACATCTTTGGAACTTCCAAAAGCTTCTATAAAGACCCTTCCCATTAAAAACATAGCAATAGTTACCGGAAATGCGGACAGGTTTGCCAAGATATCACGAAGCCATGCCCCAAAACTAATTGGCGAGCCGGGAAAAAGGCCAAGAACAATAAAAAAGGGTGCTAAAACAACATCTAAGAGAATAAAAATATAAGCCTTTATCAGCTCAAACCAAAGCCGAATAAGCGCCCAAAGAAGAGCAATAGTGATAATAAGAAAAGCTATAAAACCAGCTACAAAACTAAGGATTTGTGGCGCGAGGGCAGCTCCAACGCCAGTAAATATGAAGGCAACAATATTACTAAAAGAATTTGTTACGACTTTATCAAAAATTACTCCAAGAATCTTGCTAGCCCCGGGTATAAAGTTGGTCAGGCTTAGGATAAAGTCTGGCAACACACCCCCAAATATTTTTCCAATAATCCCCATTCCTATTGCTGCAAGTCCTCTTCCAAGCGGATGTTCACCAAGGGGGCGGAAGAATTCACTGATAGAGCCTGAGGCAGACC
>JACPEY010000028.1 GCA_016183245.1 Candidatus Daviesbacteria bacterium | reverse complement strand
TCCAATGGCTGTATCCCAACCAGAACCTATCATAACACCCAGCTCTCTACCGGTTCCAGCAGTAATACCTCCAATGTTTAACCCGGTTAAGGTACCGGCCCCTACTCCTGAGGCTGAGATATTAATACCATTTTGGGTACCTCCATTGGTAATAGTACCGGTAGTAATGCTCATACCGGAGGAAGTGATTGTACCGGGATTAGTTTGGTTGATATTTGGCATCAGCACATTGTAACCTGCCCAGGTATTAATACCTGTACTTGAAGCGGTAATTGCACTAGAAGCAGCTCCTGAACCATTATCAACGTTAAAGCCGTATTGGGTAATAGTTCTGTTAGTGTTAGCGGCAGTATCAGGAATAATATTGATACCCTGATATGTAAAGCTATTAACAGTGTTAGTATTTGATGCCAGATCAACTTTTACAGCTGTAAAGCCATTTGGATTATAAGTGCCTGAAGCAATGCCGATGTTAACCCATGGGCTCCCGGTGGTAGCGGGAGGTGCAATATGAAAAAACTTTGTTGGTGTTATGCCAATCCCCGTATTACCACTACTGTCAATACGGATCCGTTCAGTTCCTCCTGTAGAGAAAGCTAAAGTATTGGCTGCTGGTCTCCAGACACCGGTGTCAGGATCATCTCCAAAGGTTAATGAAGGCAGGGATGCTGTACCTGTTGGGAAAAGTGCCTGTCCGCTGGAAATCTCTAAAGAGCCATTTGGTGAAGTTGTCCCAATACCGACATTACCAAATACAGCTAAACCTAAATTAGGGAATGTACCAACACTTGTTCCGGTATAACCTATCCCCACACTGCCGGCAATAGTAACCAGTCCTGCACCGGTAGCAGTGGTACCAATCCCCACATTACCCTGGACCAGTAATCCGTCTGTAGGAGCTACTACATTAAACCCTGATCCAATACTAACCCCGCCATTAACTGTTAAAGCGCTATTAGCTGTGGTTATACCTATACCAACATTCCCAAATACTGCCAGTCCATTGGCAGGACCTATGGTATAGCCAATTCCCACATTGCCGGCATCTGTGACTGCTAAACCAAACTGATTAGTTACACCTGTACCATAGGTTAATAAATTAAGATTAGCTCCATTTCCCCCACCCCTGACATCAAACCTCCCCAAAGGAGAAGAGGTACCTATTCCTACATTGGCTCCACTGTCATAAATTATGCCTACTCCTAAAGTGGAGGATGATTGCCAGATAGCTGCCAGGTTGGTTACTCCACCTGATAATGACCCTCCGGAATCAGCTGAACAGTAAACATTGCCAGCAGAATCAGTAGTCAGTTTACCTCCATTAGCTAAAGTTGAACAGTTTTGTCCCAGCAGTGTAAATGCTCCTGTTGAGGAAACTGTTAGACTGCTGCCAATCCCTACATTCCCAGTTAAATCAGAAAATCCATTAACCCGCAGTCCTTTATTAAATACTGCTAAATCTGTCACAGATAGGGACTGACCTACTCCTATATTGCCTGAGGTAACCAATGATCCGCCAATCCCCACATTGCCAAAGTTAGCAGTTGCTGCTACTTGAAAGCTAAAATTAGGAGCAGTAGTTCCCACCCCCACATTACCATTATCTAAAACTGCCAGTCCAAAGACACTATTGGCTAAGTTGTGAGTTAGAAAAGCCAAAGCTGTGCTGTTGGCATTTCCTTGAATTTCCACCTTGGCTGAAGCCACAGACGGCGAAGTGCCAATACCAACATTAGCTGTTTGAGTGGCCAGTCCAATAGTAGAAGTATAATCATTCCAGGGCCCCCCGCTTCCCCCGCAGCCTGTACAACTTGAGACTGTTAAAGCCCCTGTAATATTGGCATTACCCACAACAGTTAAAGGGTTGGAGGGTGAGCTGGTGCCTATTCCCACATTGCCGGTGGTACCGTTGTCTACCAAAGTGAGTAATGTATTACTACCATCTGTTATAGAAAGAGAGCCTGTGTTACCAATTGATATAGACGGACTGGTAGCGGATAAGGCAATTGGAGTGGCAGAGGAGAAAGTATGCAACCCAGACCAAGTCGGGGTGAAAGCCTGATTGATGGCGATATCATCATCATTAACAGTAATACCAGTCCCTGCTCCAATTTTTAAAGTAACACTGCCGCTTACTCCTCCGCCTGTTAAACCGGAACCAGCCCCAACTTCTTCTATATCACCAGACAAACTGGCCAGATCTAAAGACAAAGTAGAAACTTTGTCAGAGGTTTTAACTGTCAATCTGGCGCTGCTACTTTTAATGTCAGTAACGCCAATCTGATCTATTAAGCCCTTAATAACTCCCCCTTTGCCTAAAACCGCTATATCCCCTTCGCTGCTGCCAGGAATTTTTCCCCTTAAAAAGTCAGCATTAAGGTTTTGCACCAAACCTGTGTCCGGAATTTTAAAATAAGAAGTATCAGGAAAGGTCAACTTTAAAAGCGTCTCAATATCACCGCTACTGTTAATAGTCAAAATATCATTAACATCTTCAATCAGACCAGAAGGGATTATTTTGCGGTAAGTTTCCGGACTGATTTGCTTAACCAGCTGTAGGGAAATTCTACTGACCGGCTTAAAGATTACCCCTAAAACTTGAGCTTTTTGGGGCCCTGGTGCAGAGCTAGCCTGGACTGCCAAAACCCGACTGCTTTCATCTATCACTTTCCCCTCTAGGAAAGGAGCCGCGGGCGAAAGATGTTGGCCAATGGCTGTGGTAGAAGACTTTTTAATGTAACCAAAAAATCTGGCAGTTTCAAAAGGGAAAAGAATAAAAGAAACTGTAATAAACCCCACCAGCAAAATCAAGGTGACGATTAAAAACAACCCGGAAGCAAAAAAGGCTTTCCTAAAAAGCAAAAGACGGGATACATTTTCAGAAGTCTCCTGTTGTAACATGGTCAATATTTTTTGGGTTGACGGCTCTCTAGTTTTTTCAGTATCACCTTTTATTAAAGGCTGTAAAATCTTGGATTCAACCTTTTTTTGCCTTAGGAAATATTCGCTGTTTAAAAACTTTTCTAAGGCTTGCCTGCTATATAATCTCTCTCCATTGCCATTTCTACTAGGTTTTATTAATCCTTTTTCTTCCATTCTTCGCAATGTTGATTGGGAAATGTCTAATTGTTTGGAGACTTGTGAAATTGCCAAAGGTTGGGTAAATTTAATCTTTTCCAGATCGGAAATGGAAAAATAGCGGTTTTTACCGTCAATTCTTTCTGAATGGAGTATGCCTTTTTTGTCCCATCTTCTGACAGTATCAATGGAAACACCCAAAACTTTGGCAGCTTCCGAGATCAGAACCAGTTTTTTTTGCTTGAAGTCCGGAGTAGTTTCTGCGGCAATTTTCCCAAAAATAGAGCGCAGCAGGTTTTTGATTTTGAGCAGGCTATTTTTCATTGCTGACCTATGCATTGCATAATCTCTGCCTATGCAACGCTATTCCGCCTGCTTATTTAAGTGTGCAACATCTATTATAATAATGTCAAGACACAATCAGTTCTTATGATTATCTCAAAAACCTGCTTGCTGCTAAAGCATTGTTTACTTAGGTCAACAACCGACCTTCTTGGAAAAACATGAATCTCTGAAGTAGTGACTGATCGGTATTTTCTTCCATCTGTCTGTCTATTAACTTCTTCAGAAAAATCTAGAACTTTTGGGTCTTCTCTAAGATAATCAAGTATTCTTTCCCTTTCAAATTTTCCTTTAAAAAAACCTCCGTTTATGACGGAAGGTTTACTTATTTTAACTACTAAAAACCTTCGCTTTAGACGAAGGTACAACAATTATTTGAAAAACTTTTTAAACAAAATTGCAAATCCATAATATGTAAAGATAACATATCTTTATCTACAATTACAATAAGCATTTTTAATTTCAAAAACCCGAATTAAAACCCGAATCTTACTATCAATTAGGTACTTATCCACAATCTTTTCCACAACCTCATATTACTTAAGGGCTAATTTAACAGCCTCCGTTAAACTTTTGGCACGACCATGGGAAATAACATTAGTAAACCCTAATTTTTTGGCTTCCTGGGCTCTTTTATCAAGCCCCCTAACCGCTCTTGTCTCCCCCAGCAACCCGACTTCCCCAATTAAAACTGTTTCATTTTTAACAGAGGCATTTTTAAAAGAAGAGATAATAGCCAGGCAAATCCCCAAATCAGCGGCCGGCTCAAACACCTTCAGCCCGCCGGTGACATTGACAAAAATATCCTGGTCATAAAGGGCTAAATTTAACCGTTTTTGCAAAACAGCTACCATTAGCTGCAAACGATTGTTATCCACTCCAGAACCTGTTCTTCTGGGCACAGGCAGGTTGGTGCGAGTTACCAGAGCCTGAATTTCCACTAGTATTGGCCTCAAACCTGTTAAAACAGCGACTACCACAGAACCCGGGGCATTGACTTTTTCTGCCAGAAATAACCTGGACGGGTTTTTAACCTCCGCCATCCCTGCCTCCTCCATCTCAAAAATCCCTACCTCGTCTGTGGGACCAAACCTGTTTTTGGTAACTGTCAAC
>JACPEY010000026.1 GCA_016183245.1 Candidatus Daviesbacteria bacterium | reverse complement strand
CAGACCTGGGTCTGCCACCTTCTTTTGCCTGAGGTACTAGCGGAGAAATTATCTCCCATTCCTGGTCTGTCATATCGCTCGGATATGACTTGGGCATATTTAGATATTACCCTAATTGGGGCTTTTCAAACAAGCTCTAAGACAGGAAGAAAAAGATCGGAGCCAAAAGAAAGCCCAGGAAGAAAAGTGAGAAAAAGCCGGCAAAGAGCAATAAAGCCTTTTGGTTTTTTGGGTTTTTGGTGTAATACATTTTGCCAACCAACGAATTAAAAACATCTTTTTCCAAATCCTGAAAAGTTTGGTAAAAATCTTTTTTTAAAGAACTTATTTCTATGTTGTCTCCGTTTTGAAATAAACGGTCAAGCAAAGTTTTCTCAAATTCTTCCACATCATCATAACCCTTTAGTTTTACAATATTATAATCATCCCCACCGCCAAAAACTCCTAACACTTTATCTTTTTTGATTTGCTCAATTTTAATATATTTCCTGATTGCCAAATCAAAAATAGTGGCCACAATATCGTCTCTTTCCAGTTTTGCATTATCAATAATGCCTGCCTCAGCCGGAGAAATTCTTTTGCCAAGGTTATCTTTAGGAATATCAAAATTTACTGTAACCGGTCCGAAGCGTTTCTTTCTTTTATATTTTAAATACCAAAATAAAAGAGCAGGGGTTAAAACAAGATTTACTAAAGCAGCAGATCCAAAGAATAAAAGCCCAAACCAGCGGGAGTCGTTATCTGAAAAAGTAATGTCTGATGAATCTTGTGGAGGTTTGGTAGTTAAAATACTTTTAGGAAAAGTGTTGACCGGAAAGCCTGCTACCACCGTCAGCCCCTGGTAAGGGTCCAGCGGTAGCGTGGTGGTAATCGGGTTAAATGGCGGAGTCGGGGAATGCCGGCAATTTTTCTCCCTTGATCCTTGCGGTCCTGTATAGCAAACAGCTTGATTCGGTAAAACCCCAAAGTCCGTGGTAATGCTGTAGCTTGCAGAAAGTATCGGCACTTTCCATTCATTGCCGGTAACATTCCAGTAAATTTCATCATGGTCTTTGAAATTGCTGCCAATGCCGTTTTGGACATTGTAAGAGATAGTATAGGTATGTACTCCGTTTATAGTCTGGTCAGCCCGGCCGATTTTGGCTGATATTTGATTATCATTTTCACTGATGCTGTAGTTTTCGTTTCTGCTGTCCCGTTCAATGCCTGTGATGGTGATTTTGCTCTGCCTGTAAAGCTCGCCGACTCTTGCGACAGTTGGAATGTCCCGGAAAATGCCATGTTTTTGATTTTGTCCAAAATCATACTTAATAGTTTCTGTTACATCAAAACTGCCGTCTTTGTGGGCAATAATTTGGCTGTCAAAACTATGTATTAATTCAGAGCTGGCTGAAACATTGCCTGGTATCAGCAGGAAAAGCCAGATAAGAAAGCCAAAAAGAGCAGCATAGATATTTTTCATAGCTTTTTAATTATGGTATATTGATCCCCAATGAGCAAGGTTGTCCCCAATGCTAAACTTTTCCTGGTGCTTTCATTTTTCAGCCTGTTAGTTTTTATTTTGGATAATATCAGTTTATTGAATTTGCCGCGGCAGTTGATTTTCTATATTACCAACCCCGTATCTTTTGGAATTTATAATACTAACAGAAATATTGGTAAACAATTTTATTTTATTTTCCAGGCTAGGTTTGCTGCGCAGGAAAACAAGGCTTTGAAAGAACAAGTTGGGCAATTGCTTTCGGAAAATGCAAATTTACGAAAAAAAATTACTGAGGCAGAAGCAATGCTGAATCAGGAGAAACATCTTGATCCTCAAACTTACAATTTGACTCCGGCCAGGCCGATTGGACTGGGAAGGTATTTAAAAATTGATAAAGGTTTTGCATCCGGCATTAAAGCAGGACAAGCAGTTGTGTTTGAGGATAATTTTATTGGTAAGGTAATTTCTGTTTCTCCGCAAGCCTCCAATGTTCAACTGTTGACTGATCCGGATTCAAAAGTGGCAGCATTTTCACAAGACAAAGAAGGCAGGGCAAAAGGGATATTGGCCGGGCAATTCGGCACGGAAGTTTTGCTTGATAAAATATTACATGAGGAAAAAATCGATGAAGGAAACCTGGTTTACTCAGAAGGGACAGAAGGCTATTTGCCAAGGGGATTAATATTGGGAAAAGTTATTCAAGTTTTGGGGCAGGAAAATGAGGTATTTAAACAGGCAAAAGTGCAGCCAATTTTTGATATTAGAGATTTGGAGTTGGTGTTTATAATTGAGGAATAATTTTATGAAAACACTTATTATTATTTTAATCATCGCCGCATTTTTACAAACTACTATTCTGCCGATAGATTTGGTTTTGATAGTTTTAATCTGCCGGGCTTATGCAAGAACTGATAAAGCCAACCTTTATCTAAGCTTTGCTTTTGGTCTGTTGACTTCACACCTTAACTTGTCCAATTTAGGTTTGCAGAGTTTGATATATCTTGTAAGTGTTCAGGCAACCCAAGTTTTATCCAGACTAAGTCTGGCAGGTAATCCATTGCTTATAATACCGGTTAGCCTAATTTTTTTATACTTAAATCAAATTGCCGGTTCTGCAATTGGCCATCAAAGTTTGGAATTGTCAAAGGTAATTTTTGCCTCTTTTTTGTCATTGCCAATTTTATACCTGGTTAAATTTTGGGAAGAAAGATTTATTGTTAGAAAAGAGATTAAGTTAAAAATGCGATGACACGAAAAAAACGCAACTTAGGTTTTGGATTCCCGGAAGAAGTGGCCAAGGTCACGACTAAGATCGGGCATTTTAAAAAAAAAGAATCATCTGACTGGACTGATTTACTGTTACCTAATTTCCGTCCTGCACAGAAACAGGATAGTCAAAAAAACAATTGGAGTGTAGTATTTTTTATGGCTTTTTCTCTGGTGCTTTTTTTTATCATTTTCTTGCGTCTTTTTCACCTTCAGATAGCTCAAGGATCTCAGAATCGGGCACTTGCTGATGGTAACCGCATCCAGATTAAAATCATACACGCCCCAAGGGGAGTTATTTTTGACCGGAATGGCAAAATCCTGGCAGCAAATTCTCCGGCTTTCCGTTTTAATTCAAAACGGGTAACACGCGAACAGGCTTTGGAATGGGAGGTTAAAAACGATCCCAGAGTTTTGAGTTTGGAGGTTGATAATGTCAGGACTTATCCTGAGGATGAGAAGTTTGCCCATGTTGTAGGATATACCGGAGAAATTTCCGAAGAACAGCTAAAAACAGAAAAATATAAAGGTTATCGATCCGGAGACCAAATCGGCAGAACCGGTGTGGAGGCAGAATATGAAAAAGTTTTGCGCGGAGTTGATGGAGGGGAAATTATTGAAGTGGATTCTAAAGGCAGAAAACTTAGGACTTTAAGACTGAAACCTCCGATCCCGGGACAAAATATATATCTATCAATAGATGCTTCTTTGCAGGAAACCCTTTACGGGTTTATCAAGGATGCTTTGCTTAAAGTAAACAGTTGTTGCGGAGCGGGAGTTGCACAAGATCCTGCAAACGGTAAAATTTTAGCCCTAGTTTCATTTCCTTCTTTTGATCCGAATCTGTTTACACAAGAGACTGATGGCAGCGGTATAAGTGAAATTTTCTCCCGCACTAGTGCGCCTATTTTAAACAGGGTAACAGGAGGCAATTATCCGCCCGGCTCGACTTTTAAAATAGTTTCCTCTTTAGCCGCGCTTGCATCTGAAAAAATAAATGAAAAAACTGCTTTTATTGATGAAGGGGTAATGTATCTTGGGCCTTATAAATTTACTAACTGGTATTTTAACCAATATGGAAAAGTTGAAGGTTCTGTGAATTTAATAAAAGCTCTGGAGCGTTCAAATGATACTTATTTTTATAAAATTTCACAAATAATTGGAGAAAAGGCAATAATTGACTGGTCAAGGAAGTTGCGTTTGGGTACAAAATTGGCAATTGATTTACCCGGGGAGGAAACAGGACTTATTCCTGATGATGCCTGGAAACAAAAAACTTATGATACTCCCTGGTATCCGGGTGATACATTGCATATGTCAATCGGCCAGGGGTTTGTTTTAACAACGCCTTTGCAGGTTTTGGGGATAACCTCTTTTATTGCTGCTGGTGGTATTTTGTATCAACCGGAACTTCTTCTTTCTGCAAAACCTAAAACATTGGTCTCTGATCTAATATCAGCAGATAAAATTAATTTAGTAAAAGAAGGACTAAAACTGGTCCCGAAACAGGGTGGAACCGCCTGGCCATTTTTTGCTTTTCCTATTGAAACTGCCGGTAAAACAGGAACAGCCGAGTATGGTGATCCGAAAGACCGAACCCATGCCTGGTATACTTCATTTGCACCAGCAGAAGATCCGAAAATTGCATTGACAGTTTTGATAGAAGGCGGCGGCGAAGGTTCATCAGTTGCAGCCCCGATTGCCAAGGAAGTCTACCGCTGGTACTTTTCCCCGGATAAAAATAATTTAATAAAAGATCTTTATACTGCAACAGAGTCGGGAAAACCTTTGGGAGAATAATATATACTAAATCGTATTAGAAAATTATTTGTATGATGAATAATATTCCATATCTTTTGGCTCTTCATTCTATTGATGGTTTGGGACCAATCAGGCTTCGGGCGGTTTTAGAATATTTTAAAGACCCGAAACTGGCCTGGGAAGCAAAAGCGGAAGAGTTATTAAAAATTGGTATTTACAAAAATACAATTAACCTTTTGATTGAAACCCGAAAAAAGCTTGAGCCGGAAACATATGCAAAAAAGATTGCAGAGCGCGGAATAAAATGGGTTACTATCTTTGATGATAATTATCCCAGATTGCTGGCACAAATTTATGATCCGCCCTTAGTTTTGTATTACAAAGGGGAATTAAATAGTCTTAATAACAAAACTGTTGCTGTGGTTGGTACCAGAAAGATCACCGGTTATGGAAAAATTGCGACAATTCAATTTACTAAAGGACTGGTGGCATCCGGTTTAACCATTGTTTCGGGACTCGCCCGCGGAGTAGACTCGCAGGCGCACCTAACTGCTGTCTCTGAAGGGGGTAAAACAATTGCAGTTTTGGGAGGCGGGTTAAATAATATTTTTCCTCCGGAAAATAGGGGTTTGGCAGCAAAAATTGCAAATGGATTTGGGGCTGTTGTTTCTGAATTCCCGCCGGATTATCCTTCTTTGCCGGGCAATTTTCCTGCCAGAAACAGGATTATTTCAGGACTTTCTTTGGGGGTAGTGGTGATTGAGGCAGCTGAGGATTCAGGTTCGCTTATTACTGCAAGGCTTGCTTTGGAACAAGGCCGTGAAGTTTTTGCCGTGCCCGGTCCTATTACTTCTGATTTATCAAAAGGCCCGGTTGATTTAATTAAAGACGGAGCAAGAGCGGTGTTTGGTCCGGATGAGATTTTGGAAGAACTGGGGATAAGTCAAAATCAAAAATCAAATATCAAAAATCAAAATGGAGAAAACCTTACGGATGAAGAAAAGATAATTCTTAAGACATTAGAGAATGAGAACCGACACATAGATGAGATTGGACGCGAGTTGAATTTCCCTTCCCAAAAAATTTCTGCCCTCCTTTTAAAAATGGAAATTTCAGGGCTTGTTCAAAGCATTGGAGCCGGGGTATACTGCAAGAAGTAATATACTCAAGAACATGCCCAAAACACTGCTGTTTGCAATTGCTCTAGTTGTAATTATCCTGACTGGTTTTGCAACCCTATACTTTAACCAGGATAAACAAAAAACTATTCCTAAAAGCGAAATTGATACTGCTGTAAATCAGGCAAAATTCCTATACCGGCAAAGGAAAGAAACGGGTGAAGATTTTTCAAGCGGGCCATGTTTATCAAATGCATTACTGCCCGGATGGGTTGTAGATACTGTTCACAATCCACGCGCAGAAGCAGATGACTTGCCCCAGAACCAGTGTCCGGCATATATTGAAGGTAAAGCCCAGCATTTTGTTGAACTGGATTTGGAAGGGAATTTAATAAGAGCAGAATAATATGCAAATTGACCTAATTAACCTAATTACTCTAATTTCTAAATAATGACTAATGAGTAAACGACTAAATTTGGACATTTCGTCATTGGGATTTGATTACAATTTCAATAACATTGAAATTGGGTGTATTGAGATTAGTAATTAGAAATTTTGATTATGGAATACTTAACTTTACCAATCAGTTTAGTAAAATTCTGGTATCCTGAAAGTGTTGCATTCTTCTTTGGGACCTGGAAAAATTTGATGCTTTATCTGGAGGAAGATTTGGCAGTGGGGCTTATGTGGAAGCTGCTTTTTACCCCTCTTTTCCATGATTCGTCAATTATTGGAAGGATTCTGAGTGTAATTTTCCGCCTAATCAGGATTGTGACGGGGTGCCTGGCGTTTTTCATTGCAACGGTAGTTCTTCTTTTGATTGGAGGTTATTTCCTGATGCTGCCGATACTTGCAGTTTTTGATACGCCGTTCCTTCTAAGCAGAATTTTATTTTTCAGCGGCTTGGGATTGTTTTTTATAAATACTGTTTCACACCCGCATAAAAAGGTCTGGCAAGTTGGTAAGGTTGCCGGTGATCTCTGGAAGGCCTCGAAAATTTCACAAGAAAATCTGGATTTTAAAAAGCTTTTGAAAGACCGGGAAGTTACAGATCTTTTGTCAAATTTAGAGATCCAGGCCAATGGTTTTCCGGCATTCCAGATTATTAATAAGGAAGGATTGATAAGGAGGGCTTTTGAACTTGCAAAAATTTGCGGGAGTAAGTATTTGACCCCCCGCCACTTTTTCGTGGCTGCCATTGCTGAAATTCCCAACATTGATAATTTCTTGCTCGGACTGGAACTATCTATAGATGATTTTGAAAAAGCCTTAATTTACCTTGAGAAGAAAAAGCAAACCTGGCGGGTGGTGTATGTCTGGGATGATGATTTTACTATCCGTCACCTAAAAGGTGTTAACCGCGGCTGGTTAGGAGCTCCGACTCCAAGCTTAGATTTAGTGGGTGATGATTTGACAAAAGAAGCAGCTATGAAAGGGTTTGCAGATTTGATCAGGGAAAATGGAATTTTAACAGAGATTGCAAATATTTTGTCGCAAAGCAGCGGCAGAAACGTACTTTTAGTAGGACCTCCGGGTTCCGGTAAAACCGCCACTTTACGGTATTTGGCAAAACAAATAGTTGCCGGTGATGCGCCTGCTGCTTTGGCTACCAAGAGGATAGTTGTTTTGGATCTAACCAAACTCTTGTCAGGAGTAAAAACACAGGGGGATCTGGCGGAAAAAGTTAAGGCAATTTTTGAAGAAGTAGGGTTTGCCCAAAATACAATTATAGCTGTAGAAGAAATTCATGAGCTGGGGATGGGTGAGGTTGGCAGCAGTTTTAATTTGTATTCCTTAATGCAGCCTTACTTTGAATCAGATACATTCCAGTTTATCGGCACGACTGAAACGGAAAATTATTCTAAAATTATAGAAAAAAACGGCAGCTTTGCCAGACTTTTCCGCAAAGTGGAACTTCCTCCAGCAACCGAAAATGACACTTTAAATATTTTAGAATACAGGGCAATTGAAGCGGAGAGAAAAGATAAAATAAAGGTAACTTTTATCGCCATTAAAAGTGCTACTGTCTTGTCCAAGAAATTAATCCATGACCGGGTGTTGCCTGATAGCGCAATTGCTGTTTTGAAGGAAGCCTTAACTCAATCTGTTAATAAATGGGTGACGAAAGAGGTGATAAGAAGGGTTATTTCTTCAAGGGTAAACGTGCCTCTGATGGAAGTCGGCAACGCTGATAAAACTAAACTTTTAAATTTGGAAGAAGATATCCATAAAAGACTAATAGATCAAGAGCAAGCGGTCAAAGCTGTGGCTGATACCCTAAGAAGGTCGGTCACAGGACTAAGAGAAGAATCCCGGCCAATTGGTTCATTTTTATTTGTTGGACCCACCGGAGTTGGCAAAACTGAACTTGCCAAAACTTTATCAGAGGTTTACTTTAAAACTGAAGGGGCATTTTTAAGATTTGATATGTCTGAATATCAAAATCCGGAATCAGTTGTGCGTTTGATAGGATCGGGTGGTGACGGAGGGTTGCTTTCAGAAAGCGTTAGAAACAGGCCTTATGCGCTATTGCTTTTGGATGAGTTTGAAAAAGCAGACTCAAAGGTTTTGACTTTATTTTTGCAGGTTTTGGAAGACGGCAGATTAACAGATTCAAGCGGGCGGGTTGTTGATTTTACCAATACCATTATTATTGCAACATCAAATGCCGGCAGTTTAACTATAGCCGAAGGTTTGCAATCCGGAAAAAGCCTGGAAAGCATAGACAAGCAGGTAAATGAAGAATTATTGAAACTTTTCAAACCTGAATTGGTTAACAGATTTGATGAGGTGGTATTATTCAAGCCTTTATCTTCAGAAGATTTGCAAAAGGTTGTTCGTATAAAACTTAATGCTTTGCAGGCTCAATTAAAAGAAAAAGGGTATCTGGTGGAATTTGACCCCGTGTTAGTAGCAGAATTTGCCAAAAAGGGTTTTGATCCGGTAATGGGTGCCAGGCCTTTGCGCCGCCTTTTGCAAGATACCCTGGAGGCAAAACTTTCCAAATTAATTCTGGAAAATAAATTAACAAAGGGACAAATGTTTAAAGCTGGATCAGATCTTTTGGCAGGGTGAGATTCTTAAAATGTATGTCATCTTGACATACGATTTAATCTGAGATATTATTCAACCGTATGTTTACCACAATATCAGCCAGGCAAATCCAAAGAGAGTATAAAAAGGTTCTTGAGGAAGCTAATAAGTCCAAAGAGCCAATTGTGGTGATGGCCAACAACAAACCTGTAGGGGCTGTAGTGGGATTGGAAATTTTAGAAAGACTGCAGCTTGAAGCAGTTTTAAATCAAGCTTTGGCAGAATACAAGACAGGGAAAACAAAAATTATTTCTACCATGGAGGAGCTTGAAGCTGATTTTGCCGAAATGAAGAAAGAGGTAAACCTTTAATGCATGGTTACTATCTCATATTCCCAGCAGTATTTAGCAGCCAGAAAAAAGTTTTTAAAAAATAATAGCAAACTTGCGAATAAAACAATTAGGACAATATTGTTGTTTGTACAAAATCCTCAGTATCCAAGTCTGAATCTGGAGAAGCTCAAAGGCAGTAAAGTCTGGACGATAAGAATCGATAAAAGTAATAGAATCTTCTTTTATTGGATTGATGAATCAAAGGCGCTTTTTATTGATATTGGGAAACATGATAAATATAGAAAGTATTAAATTTAGAATCCAAACTTTCCAGACTAATTTTGGAAAATAAATTAACAAAGGGATAAAAGACTTTAGCTAAATGGAACGATCGGACTATTTGAGTAAAGAATGATAGAAAAGACTTAAAAAGTTGGTAATGGGTTTCGAAGAATGTTATGCTAAATGGGTGAGGAGATTGATTCTACTGTTGGTGATAATGTTTCTGTTGTTCCTGCCGGGCAGTGTTTTTGCAATCCCGGATTTGGATGATGTTAATCAAAAAGTTTGCAGTAGGTTTGAGGCAGAAGTAGTAAAGCTTGCAGCTATTATGGAGGAACTGAGAAGAAGAAAAGGGATACAAGAAACCAGAGTAGCTTTTGGAGGGGTGGATACTAAAATAAAAGCAGCAGATTATCAAATTACTTATGTTGCAGAAGCAATAGCTTTCCAAAGGAACCAAAAATATTCTTCTAAGACCCAATTAAAAAATAGTTTGGAAGTTTTAAAAAATAAAATTCTGCGGGCTAAAGGTGATGTGAGAAAGGCTTTAGATGAATAAAAACAGAATATTGACGGTCGTTTTAGTTTTGTTATTGCTGGGTATTTTATTGGCTGTTATGAAATATTTCACCGGTGGAAATGGTATGCTGGTAAGCCCTGGAGTTGGGAAAATTGTTGGTCAGCCTACAGCCTTACCCACATCGATGCCGGTTCCGCAGACTCCTTCCTTTAACCCTCCGAAAGAGATTCAATACAGTAGCGGTACTGATTTAAGACAGGAATTGGAATCTATTAATCCACAAGTTTTAGACAGCGATTTTGAATGAACTGCCCCGCAGCAAACTAACCCGGGGTATCGATAAATCGCAAGTTCTTGTCACACTATATTAAAGCCTTGACTGCTTCAATATAATTAATGCTTGCATTTGCAAGAGATTCTTCGTTACACTCAGAATGACAAAGGAGGAATCATGAAAAATCTAGTGATTGTGGAATCGCCTACCAAAGCCCGGACTTTACAAAAGTTTCTGGGAGATAAATATCAGATTGAGGCTTCAATGGGACACATCAGGGATTTGCCCAAAAGCGAACTTGGAGTGGATATTGAACATAATTTTGAACCACAATATATTATCCCGCGGGATAAAAAGAAAAAGGTTAATGAGTTAAAGAGGTCAGCGAAAGAGGCGAGCACTCTTTGGCTGGCAACAGACCCTGACCGGGAAGGGGAAGCTATTGCCTGGCACATAGCAGAATTACTGCGTAATTCTGAAGTCAAAAGTCCCGCTTCGCTCTCGCTTCAGCGAGGCGAGCAAAAGTCAAAAGTCAAAAATGAAGATATAAAACGGGTGGTTTTTCATGAGATCACTGAAGATGCAATCAAAAATGCTTTTGAGCATCCGAGAAATATTGATATAAAGTTAGTTGATGCCCAGCAGGCAAGAAGGATATTGGACAGGTTGGTTGGTTATAAACTTTCTCCCCTGCTTTGGGAAAAGATAAAAAAAGGTTTGTCTGCCGGCAGGGTTCAATCCGTTGCTTTGAGGCTAATTGTAGAAAGAGAAAAAGAAGTAGCTGCATTTGAACCTGAGGAGTATTGGAGCATAGAGGTAGAACTTCAAGGGGAAAGCGGAAAGGGTGAAGGGGGAAGGTTTCTGGCCAACTTAATTGAACAGAATGGCAAAAAGCTGGTTATTAAAAATAAAAAAGAAGCAGATGAACATATCCACAATCTGGAAAAATCAGAATATAGAGTTTTGAAAATCACAAAAAAAGAAGTGAGGCGATATCCTTATGCTCCTTTTACTACTTCTACTTTGCAGCAAACAGCAGCCAACCGTTTGGGAATGTCAGCCAAAAAAACCATGATGCTTGCTCAAGCCCTTTATGAACACGGGTTGATAACTTATATGAGGACTGATTCGGTAAATTTATCCGCGCAGGCAATTGGAGCTGTTAGGACATATATCGGAAATTTTATCGGCAAGTCTTATTTACCAAAAGTCCCGCGAATTTTTAAATCCAAATCCAAAAATGCCCAGGAAGCGCACGAAGCGATCAGGGTAACAGATGTTAGGGAAAAGGGGGAAGGACTAAGGGAAAAGGGGAATTTCAATAAGGATCACTTAAGGTTATATGATTTGATTTGGAAGAGGTTTGTGGCTTGCCAGATGAGTGAGGCGGTGATGGATCAGACTACGGTGGATGTGGAGACTGGAGACGGTGTCATTCTGGGGAGGAGCCCCGTATCAAAGTACGGGGTAAACTCCGCGACGACTCCAGAATCCACGGATCAGTTAGATTCTGGACGCGGTCGCCATGGCGACCTTGCCAGAATGACAGGAAATTACCTTTTGCGCGCAACCGGCAGTGTCATTAAATTTGACGGATGGCTAAAATTATATCAAATATCAAAGATCAAAGATCAAAGAGACGAAGAGGAAATAGGAGATACAAAAGAACAGAGATTACCGGAACTTAAAGAAAATGAGCAGCTTGATCTAATTCAACTGTTACCGGGACAACACTTTACAGAGCCTCCGCCGCGCTATAATGAAGCGTCTTTAATCAAAAAACTGGAAGAACTTGGTATTGGCCGTCCTTCAACCTATGCACCAATTTTATCTACCATTCAGGAAAGGTTTTATGTAGAAAAATTAGAACGTAAATTTATCCCTACCCCTTTAGGCACAACTGTCACTGACTTTTTGTTGGAATATTTCTCAGATATTATTGATTATTCATTTACTGCTCGGATGGAAGACGAGCTGGATGAAATAGCCAGAGGAGAAAGGGAGTGGAAGCCAACAATAGGGACATTTTATGAGCCTTTTGAAGAAAAGTTGGAAAAAACCTCCAAAACTGCCAAAAAAGTAAAGATGGAAGTGCAGTATGCCGGCAAACAGTGTCCGGAGTGCGGTAAAGAGTTGATTATAAGGATAGGAAAGTTTGGTAAATTCCTGGCCTGTTCAGGTTTTCCGGAATGTAAGCATACTGAAAGTTTGGAAGAAAAAATAGATGCCAAATGCCCGGATTGCGGCGGTGAAGTTGTGGTCAGAAAAACCAGAAGGGGAAAAACTTTTTACGGCTGCAAAAACTGGCCCGGTTGTAAATTCGCTTCCTGGACTAAACCTAAGGGTAATAATTCAGAATCCACAAAATGAAGTTCATTCTGCTGGTCATTTGAAGAGCCGTTTAGAATTAAGAAATATTTCTAAAAAGACCGGACAAAATATTTTTGAGAAATCTCAAGAATTTTATTGGGATAATTTAAGAAATCATCATATAGCGGTTGGTAGGGTACGATATAAAGGGAAAATAAGGAAAATGTTAGCAGCTTATGATAAAATAGGAGATACAATTGAACTGATTACTATTCATCCTATTACTGATGAAGAAATTAATCAGCGGATTAAATCCGGGAGGTGGATTTATGAAAAAGAGCAAAATTAACTACGATAAAAAAAGGATATCTTATATATATTTTTAAGGCCAGGTATTGAGGAGAGGTTTGAGGATCTTTCGGACAATATTACGGTGGAATATGATAAAAAGGATAGGCCGATTGGAATTGAGATTTTTCATGCGTCAAAGATTTTGGGAGAAAAACTTTTCAAAAGCCCCCTAAAAAATATTCAGATGTCAGTTTAGTTTTATTTCGTTCCTCTTTTAAAGACTATTTTTTTAAGTCTTTCATCTCTTACTCTAAATACTTCTTCAAAAATCCTAAATGCATTCTCATAATCCCTGCAATAAATATCCCCGCGGGCCAGAGCTGTATTTATTAGTCCTACTTCAAAAGGAGTAAATTCTGGATCCTGTTGAGGTGTTTGAATTTCACCTTCTTTATTAATCATTGCAGTAGTATAAGTCTTCTTTCATTTTAGTGTCAATAATTGCAAACGTAACTATTCAGAGTTTCCCAGTAAATTGTCATTCCGAACCTGCCTGCCGCCCGCCTGCCGGCAGGGCAGGGCAGGCAGGCGTAGTGAGGAATCTCAAGATTAATCTAGAGATCTTTCCCCGCCCTCACTGTCTCCGGCTGAGAGGCGGGTCAAGATGACAAAATCACTGGGAGAAGCTAATGTCTTACTTGCAAACCTGGGTGATAAAGGGGTTAATAAACTAACTATTGCTACATAAGTTAGAATTTGGTATTATATTGAGGGCCTCAAAATCCTTCGACTTTGCTCAGGACTATAGATCTCCCCCGAAACATATGAAATATATATTTGTCAGTGGTGGTGTTATTAGTGGAATAGGCAAAGGTATTGCTACCTCTTCAATTGCCCTGCTTTTAAAGAGCGCAGGTTATAAAGTTACCCCGATAAAAATGGATCCGTATTTAAATGTTGATGCAGGCACGATGAATCCGATTGAGCACGGCGAGGTGTTTGTTTTAGATGATGGCACTGAAACAGATCAGGATCTGGGTCATTATGAAAGATTTTTAAATCAATCTCTGGACAAAAACAGTATTGCCACTCAAGGGTCAATATATTTATCAGTAATTCAAAAAGAAAGAAATTTGGAATATGACGGTGAGTGTGTGGATGTGGTGACTTATGTCACAGCAGAAATTATCAAAAGAATTAAAGAAGCAGGAAGAGCAAATAATGCTGATGTGGTGGTAATAGAAATCGGCGGAACCACAGGAGAATATCAAAATATCTTATTTTTAGAGGCCAACAGAATGATGAAGTTAAAAAATCCGGAAGATGTGGCTCATGTTCATATCAGTTATCTACCAATTCCTGCCTCAATCGGAGAAATGAAAAGCAAGCCGGCTCAAATGTCTGTCCGGGACTTAAATGCCATGGGAATCCAGCCTGATATTCTTTTGGCAAGAAGCGAAAAACCTCTTGATCCCTCAAGAATAAAAAAATTATCAATCACTACCGGGCTGGAACCGGAAGACATAATTTCTGCTCCTGATATGGATAGTATTTATAAAGTACCGACTGGTTTTGAGAAGCAAAATTTAACTGCAAGACTGCTTGATAAACTGGGACTGAAAAGAAAAAATCACGATATGAAGCAGTGGCATGAATTTGTTGAAAAAATTAATGCTGCTGGTGAAGTGGTTAAAATTGCCATTGTTGGTAAATATTTTACAACAGGCGCTTTTACTCTGGCTGATTCCTATGTTTCAGTAATAGAAGCAATAAAACATGCAGCCTGGTCGCAAGGGATAAAACCGGAAATTACCTGGCTTGACTCGGGCAAAGTTTTGGATAATGTTGAAGTTTTACGAAAGTTTGCCGGGGTAATTGTGCCGGGTGGTTTCGGCTCCCGGGATATTGAAGGGAAAATTGCGACAATTAAATATGCCAGAGAAAATAAAATTCCTTATTTTGGGTTGTGTTACGGGATGCAGCTTGCAGTTGTTGAATATGCCAGGAATGTTTTGGAGCTTCCTGGTGCACACACAACTGAAGTTGACCCGGAAACAAAATATCCGGTTATTCACATTATGCCGGATCAGGAAAAGAAGATGTTAAACCGGGAATATGGGGCAACCATGAGGCTGGGGGCTTGGGATTGTTCTCTAAAAGAGAATACTTTGGTCAGGAAGTTGTATGGAAAACCTCAGATATCAGAACGGCACAGGCACAGGTTTGAGTTTAATAATGATTTTTTGGGTCAATTTATGAAAAAGGGATTGATTGTTTCCGGGACTTCGCCTGACGGAAGACTGGTGGAAATAATAGAACTTAAAGACCACCCGTTTTTTGTAGGAACCCAGTTTCATCCCGAACTAAAGTCCAGACCATTGTCGCCTCATCCGCTATTTGTTGGCTTCATTAAAGCAGCATCAGGAATAAAACTTGCCTGATTTGACAAGAGTTCGGTCATCCCTCTAAAATGTTCTATATTATGGAAAGAGAAGATAGTCTGGTCCAAGAAAGTGATGTACTTGGGCCTGTTAAAGAATGGGCAACATCATTTAGATCCAGAGGCAGTAAAGAAATAATGCCTGATAAGGTAAAATTCATGGAAGGTAAAGATGATGGTTTGCTTGAAATATGGTATCAGCGATGGAGGGCAGGATACACTCCCGAATGGCGAGATTATATGACAAAACTTATTCAGGAAGATCCCAGCTTAGAAAGAGGTGCAAGAGGTCTCTTTCTAGAATCAATGTTAGATCAATTAGAGCGGAAAGGACAACCTGTACAAAAAACATCTCCAGAACCCAACCATGTAAGTATAAATGATATTCCCTCTTGAATATTTTTCTTCATCTTAACTTTACTTAAATGGGCCGATCGGCCTAATCAGCTAAAGTCAAACAATTGCCATAGACTATAGTAAAAGTTAACGATCGCTAATAATTGGTAAAGTATATTGGGAGGATGTCCGGCTTGCCACTTGCAAATGCATTTAGCTCTCCGTTAAACTCAGAATAATCATGAAGAAATAGGAAAAAGTTTAAGAATAAAGTGAAAAAGGAGCAAGAGAAAGACATTCCCGCGGGATGAAACCTATTAAACAAAAGCTATATTGTTATGTCGATGAAAATGGCCAGGATACAAAGGGTAATATTTTTATTGTTTCTGTGGTGGTGACAGGTAAAGAACGAGATGAATTACTAAGTCTTTGCGAAGTGATTGAAGAAAAAAGCGGTAAAGGCAAATTTAAATGGGGAAAAGCAGAGAAGAAACGTCGCCTAGAATTTATAAAACAAATATTCTCGAATAAAAAATTTAAAGGAAAACTTCGATATTCAGTTTATAGAAATCAAGTTGGCTATGATTTAGCAACTATTACTGGTATTGCCAAGGCTATACATTTTAGAGAACCCACTGAAGCATACACTACGATTATATATATTGATGGGCTGTTTAAGACTAAAAGAGGTATTTATGGTAGCGAACTTAGAAAACTAGGTATTCCTACCAGAAAGGTTCAGGGAGTTACTAGGGATGAAAGTAATTCTTTAATAAGACTGGCAGATACCATAGCCGGGTTTGTCCGGGATGCGATTGACGGTAAGATAGAAGGAATTTTAAGAATATATAAGGAGGCTAAAGAAAATGGAGCGCTGGTTGAGATTTAATCCAAAAAAAACCACCCACGAAGGGGTGGTAGAACCTATTTCAAGAATTAAACTTCTTGAACAGCTTGCCTGTACGGTTAGTTTTCGGTCCGATTTGTTTGTATAATATCACAATAAAATCAAAATTGCAATGGTTATTAATCAAGGCAAATTAATAGTTATAGATGGGATTGATGGGTCAGGGAAAACGACCCAGGTTAATTTGTTAGCTGAATACCTGAAAGAGAAAAAAATTCCTTATGAAGTTATCAGTTTCCCCAGATATGAAGATAATTTGTATGGAAAATTAATTAGAAGGTATTTGGAAGGGGAGTTTGGTGATATAAATGATGTTAATCCGTATTTGGTGGCATTGGCTTATGCTGGGGACCGGGTTTTGGCAAAGCCTTTGATCGAAAAGTGGCTGGCTGAGGGAAAACTGGTGATTGCCAACAGGTATGTTTCTGCTTCAAAAGCGCACCTGGGTGCAAATTTGCCTGAGGAGAAAAGAGCAGAATTTATTAACTGGCTGGATGAGCTGGAATACGGAACCCATAAGATGCCCAAGGCAGATCTGACAATTCTTCTAAAAGTTGATCCCAAAATTGGCCAGAAAAATGTAGCAGGTAAACATACTGATATTCACGAGCAAAACTTAAAACATTTGGAGGAAGCGCATAAAATTTATCTTGAACTTGCAAAATCAGAAGATAACTGGTATGTTGTCGACTGCGCAAATGATGGAGGGATGAAGACCCGGGAAAAGATCCAATCTGAAATCAGGCAGATTTTGCAAAATAGACTGAATGAATAAATATAGAATACAGCTTGGATTAATAATTATACTGGCAGTTATTGCCTTATCGCTACTGCTTGCAGTAAATGCAACGCCTGATATGCTGCCATTTTTTGCAATAAAAAGAATACAGGAGAAAGTCTTTCTAAAAACCAAATCAACTCCCCGGGATAGAGTTGATTATATGAGCAGTATTTTGGAGTCCCGTTTGCAGGAGTTAAAAAACCAGGTAAATAATAAAAGCTATGGTTATATTCTGCCTTCAGCTTCAAGGTATTCTACTTTGGCCGGCCAAATTGCGGATTTAATAGTTGCTAATAATTTAGCTGATAAAGCAGAAGATGCAAGAAAGCAATTTTTATTGCATAGAAAAATATTAGATGAGATATATGTAATCTATCCTAAGAATACGGATAATATGGAATATAAATATATCCAGGATGACTACAATTACCTCAAGCTCTATCTGGATCAATTGGAAAAAGTAAAATAAATCTCCTGACTCAAGGTATAATCTCGTATTTCAATTAGGTTGATCTGTTTGCTATAATCTAAAATAAAGCCTATAACCTGGAATGATTATTGCAAAATTTGGCGGGACATCAGTAAGCAGTAAAGAAAGCGTTTTGACGCTTTGTAATATCGTGGGAAGTGAATTGGAAAGACAGCCCGTGGTTGTTGTATCTGCTTTATCAGGCGTGACGGATTTGCTTCTTTCTCTTCCGGGTTTGCCCAAAAGTAAAATAGGAAAAACAATACGCAAAATCAGAAATTTACACTATAATTTAATCAAGAACTTATGGAGTGATAAAACTTTACAAAAAGAGATTATGCAATTTATTGATAACCAGCTTGATGCAGTTGCTAAGTTGATTTCAACCGGTAATCCCGGCGGAGAATTTTTGGATAGACTGGCTTCTTTTGGGGAGATTATGTCATCTTTTATTATTGCCCGCGCTTTAGAAAAAAGAGGAATAAAAGCAGCGCAGGTGATAGCCACTGATTTAATAATTACCAATAATAATTTTGGCTCGGCAGAATTCCTTTTGCAGCCGACTAGAAAGAAAACTAAAATGGTTTTAACGCCTTTGATAAAGCAAGGGATAGTGCCGGTAGTAACAGGTTTTATCGGTTCGACTAAAACTGGCCAGGTGACAACACTGGGAAGAGGAGGGTCTGATTATACAGCTTCTATTATTGGTTTTTGTCTGAGGGCTTTAGAAATTCAAATATGGACAGATGTTGACGGGGTATTTACCGCTGATCCAAGAATAGTTGAAGGTGCAAAGTCTCTGCAGACAGTTTCTTTTAAAGAAGCTTCAGAACTTGCTGCATTTGGAGCCAGGGTTTTACATCCCCGGACTGTCCGTCCGGCTATTAAGTCCGGGATTGCGGTAAAGGTATTAAATACTTTTAACCCGCAAAACGGAGGAACTCTGATTGAAGAAAGAAGCACTACCCAGGGCAAGATAAAGGCCGTATCTTTTAAGAAAAAAATATTTTTGGTTAATATTTATGCTACTGAAATGCTTTATCAAAAAGGATTTCTGGCAAAAATTTTCAGAGTTTTTGTAAGGTATGATATTTTGGTGGATTTGGTCAGTGTATCAGAAGTCAGTGTTTCGGTTAGTGTGGATGAAAGAAAAAATTTGGAAAATGCTATAAAAGACCTGTCTGAATTTAGCAACGTGTCGTTGATTGAAGATATGGGGATGGTATCTTTGATTGGCGAAGAGATAACTTCTTCTACCAAAACTATCAGGAAAGTTTTTGAGATTTTGGATAAGGAAAAGATTCTGGCCAGAATGATATCTTTAAGTGCTGCAAGTATTAACATTTCGATTGTGATGGAATCGGATAAGGTAGAGCAGGCAGTTAGAATTCTCCACAACCACTTTCTATTGACGACACGGTTGTCCTAAGCTATATTAGCATCCATTATGGCAGTAGGTACTATTGAATTGGCTAAAGAGCGATCAATTAAGGTAGGTCCTGGGATTGCAGTATCCTACGGTGCCTGGGGGAAAGAAGTTTTAAATAAAGATTTACAAAAATTATGTTTGACTAATAAAGAATGGCAGCTTATTGGAGCCACACGTTTTACAGCCAGGCATCATCCTTTTGAACCCACTCCCTTTCTTCCTAATCGGGAAGTAATTGGTCGCACAATGATTGAGGCTGGTGTAGGATTGGCAAAAGAAGCATTGCAAGTAAATGGGTGGGAAAGGGCGGATTTTCTATATGCTGCAACTTCTGCTCCGCCGGATGAGGATGGCAAATGGGCAGAGAAGATTGCCGAGCAAATAGGCGCTCAAGGAGTAAGAATTAATCTTTTGGCCTGTAACGGAGGCGGAGAGGCTTTTTTAAATGCTCTTAAAAATCCGCAACTGACTGATAAAAGGGTGGTGATTGTTGCAACAGATCCCTTAGGGTATCTGGCAGATCCCAAAGATCCGGCTCTAATGGCAATTTTCGGCACCGGCGCCTCAGTACTAGCTTTTAGACCAAATAGCATCCGACTTTTTAGTGGTAAAACAGTTGTAGAAAAAGATCAGACAGGAGTAATCCGTTCTCCTAAAACTTATCAGTTGCCGCCGGCAGAAGAAAGAATCAAGCCGCCTGATTGGTATGAAGTTAAAGAAGGGGCAGAAGAAGTTTTTGCTTATAGCGATAGAGGAGCTTATATGGTTTTGCCTGAAGCAGCAGAAGGAAACCCGTTTATGGAGATGGACGGTGAAGCTACGGCATTTTATTTTAGAGATAGGGTAGTTGGTGTTCAGGAACAGGTTTTAACGGAATACTACGCAAACAATAAAAAACCAATAGGTGCTTATATTTGTCACCAGCCAAGCGGTGTTCTGACCAGACATATTTGCAGACAACTTTGGAAAAGGCTCAAAAGCAAAAATTTTCCACTTGTTGACAGGGATAATGGTGTGCCTTGGATAATGGATGGGGTTGGCATGGGCAACGCCAGTTCAGCCACTTCATTAATAGCTTTTGCAGAACTTGCTTCTGGTCTTGAACTTGGACAAAATTTTTTGTTTGCTTCCTATGGGGCAGGCGGTTCTATCTCTGCTTGGACCGGTCAAATCACAGAGTAAATACTGGTTCTAAGTTGTCAGATAGTGATACAATTACGCATGATGAAGATTGCTTTAATTGGTTACGGAAAAATGGGTAAAGAAGTAGAGGACCTGATTAATCAGTCAGGCACTCATGAGGTGGTTTCCATAAGTTACAAAAGCCCCGAAGATATTTTAGATAAAGATGGTATTGCAAAAGCTGATGTGGTAATTGATTTTACTTCTCCTGAAGTAGTGATGGAAACAATAAAAGAAATTACCGGAATGGGTAAAAATATGGTGGTGGGGACAACCGGTTGGTATGACCGGATTGATCAGGTAAAAGCGATAGTTGAAAAATCAAAAACCGGTTTAATTTACGGATCAAATTTTTCTGTCGGGGCTAATATTTTTTTTCAAATCGTCGGATTTGCCGGCAAGCTTTTTTCAAAGTTTGGTGATTATGATGTAGCTGGATTTGAAATTCACCATAGGGGTAAAAAGGACAGTCCTTCCGGCACAGCCAAAAAAATTGCTCAAGTAATTATGGAAAACTTTCCGGCAAAGAAAAAGCTTGAAACAGGCAAAATAGACCGCCAAATTGAAAAAGATGAACTTCACTTTGCCTCGCTTCGGGCCGGACGGAATTTTGGATATCATGAAGTAATTTTTGACAGTATTGCAGATGAGGTGAAGCTGTCGCATAATGCTCATGGCAGGCGCGGATTTGCCCAGGGGGCAATAGCAGCAGCAGAATTTATAAAAGATAAAAAAGGTTTTTATAGTTTTGATGAGGTGATGAGCGAAGCGAGTCATCCTGAGCGATCCTGAGTGAGCGAAGCGAATCGAAGGAGAGTCGAAGGATCCATATAACATGAAAAAGTTTACAGGTGCAATTACAGCTTTGGTTACGCCGTTTTTGGAAAACGGTTTGGTTGATGTGGAAGCTTTAAAAAAGCTGGTTGAAAACCAGATCAAAAATGGAATAAACGGTATTGTGCCTTGCGGGACTACCGGTGAAGCAGTAACTTTGGACCTGGATGAATATAGACTGGTTGTAGAAACAGTGGTCAGAGAAAGTAACGGCAGAATTCCAATAATTGCCGGAGCAGGCAGCAATGATACGCATAAGGCTGTCATTTTTTCCCAAATTGCCAAAGAAGCAGGAGCAGATGCTTTGCTGCATGTGACTCCTTATTACAACAAACCTACACCGAAAGGTTTGGTGGCACACTTTAAGGCAGTTGCAGATGCGGTTGACTTGCCAATAATTTTATACAACGTTCCGGGCAGGACCGGTTCTAATGTATCGGCGGAAACTACTTTAAGAGTGGCGCGGGAAGTGCCGCAGGTGGTGGGGGCGAAAGAAGCTTCCGGTAATCTGGGACAAATGATGGAAATTATCAAGGATGCTTCAGAAGATTTTTGCGTATTATCCGGTGATGATGCTTTGACTTTGCCTTTAATGGGAGCAGGAGGAGTGGGGATTATTAGTGTTGCTTCCAATGAGATACCAAAGGAGATGAGTGATTTAACTCAGTCTGCTTTAGCAGGAGATTTTAAAAAAGCTCGAAAATTGCATTATGAATGGCTGGATTTAATGAATATTAACTTTATTGAATCAAACCCTATTCCTGTAAAAACTGCCCTTTCTTTAATGGGCCAAATTAAAGAAGTCTTCAGGCTGCCGCTTGTTTCAATGGAAGATAAAAATAAAGAGAAGTTAAGAGAAGTTCTCAAAAGTCATAAATTAATATGAACAAAATCCCGGTTGGAATATTGGGTGCTACCGGTATGGTTGGCCAGCGCTTTATTACACTTCTTGCAAATCACCCCTGGTTTGAAGTTGTTTGTGTGGCTGCTTCCCCAAAATCTGCCGGCAAAAAATATCAAGATGCAGTTGAAGGCCGGTGGGTAATGGATATGCCGATTCCAGAAAGCATAGGTGATTTGATAGTTATGGCAGTGGAAGATGATATGGATGAAATTGCAGAACAGGTAAGATTAGTTTTTTCTTGCCTGGATATGGACAAGGAGAAAATTAAAGGGGTGGAAAACTTATTTGCTGAGCGCGGTATAGCTGTAGTTTCCAATAATTCTGCTCACCGCTGGAGCGAAGATGTACCCATGATTATGCCGGAAATTAATCCGGAGCATCTGGAACTTATAAAAATCCAGCAAAAAAACCGAAGCAGGCAGGGTTTTATTGTAGTCAAGCCAAACTGTTCAATTCAATCTTATGTACCACTTTTGACACCGCTTTTAAAATTTGAACCTAAAAAAGTGGTGGTCACAACCTTGCAGGCTGTTTCCGGGGCCGGGAAAACTTTAGAAAATTGGCCCGAAATGCAGGAAAATATAATTCCTTTTATCTCTGGGGAAGAGGAGAAAAGTGAAAAAGAGCCTTTGAAAATATGGGGTGAAGTAAAAGATGGGGTAGTCGAATTGGCTGCCGGCCCAGAGATTTCTGCAACTTGCATCAGGGTGCCATTAAATGATGGACATATGGCTTCGGTTTCTGTTTCTTTTGAGAAAAAAGTGAGCAAGGAGGAAATAATTGAGGCCTGGAAAAAGTTCAATCCTTTAAAAGGATTAGGTTTACCTTCTGCGCCGGATCCGTTTATTACGGTGATGGAAGAAGAAGACCGGCCGCAAACCAGGCTGGACCGGAACTTGGGCAATGGAATGGGGGTCAGTGTTGGAAGATTAAGGGAAGATAAAGATGGTTGGAAGTTTATCGGCCTTTCGCACAATACTATCCGTGGTGCAGCCGGAGGAGCAATTTTAACAGCAGAGTTACTGAAGGAAAAAGGGTATATCTAGGGTAAAAAATGGCAACAATTAATAAAAATTATAATAAAGTCCCGCCGGCTTATGGATTTATGGAAATCGGCAGAAGAATCAAGGCTTTTGTTAAAATAAATCCGGGAACAGAAGTAATGAGATTGGGAATCGGGAATACCACACAGCCTTTAACAGCAACTATTGTCAGAGGGCTTTTGAAAGGAGTAAAAAAACTGGCAGATGCTAAAAGTTATACCGGCTATGGAGATGAGCAGGGTGACAGCCGGTTGCGTCAAGCTTTAGCCGGTTTTTATGAAAAAAGAGGCATTAATATAAGCGAGCAGGAGATTTTTATATCGGACGGAGCCAAGCCTGATTCTGCCAATATCTCTTCAATTTTTGGTATGGATAGTATTGTGGCGGTAACAGATCCTGTTTATCCGGTTTATGCAGACAGCAATATAATTGCCGGCAAAAAAGTTGTCTATATGAATTGCCGGCAGGAAAATGGTTTTGTGCCGGGTATACCAAAAGGAAAAGTGGATTTAATTTTTCTTTGCAGTCCGAATAACCCGACCGGTGCTGTCATGACTAAAAAACAACTAAAGGATTTTGTTGACTATGCCAATAAAAAAAAGGCTGTGATTATTTTTGATGCGGCATATGCAGAATATATTTCTGATAAAAATTTACCCAAAAGTATTTATGAAATTCCCGGGGCAAAAAGTTGTGCTATAGAAATAAACAGTTTTTCAAAATGGGCCGGGTTTACCGGTGTGAGGTTGGGCTGGACAGTGGTACCAATGGATTTGGCGGTGGAAGGAGTCGAGAAAGGTAAGGTAAACAGTCTTTGGAACAGGCGGCAAACCACAATGTTTAATGGTGCCTCCAACATTGTTCAGGAAGGCGGTTTGGCAGTGCTTTCGGAAAAAGGGCAAAAAGAGTGTAAAGAATTGGTTGATTATTATATGAACAATGCCCGGATAATAAAAAGCGGCCTTACTAAAATGGGTCTGGAAGTTTATGGAGGAGAAAATGCTCCATACATCTGGTTAAAAGTCCCGGGCAATATGGATTCATGGGATTTTTTTGATTCTCTTCTAAAAGAAGCCCGGGTGGCAGGTACACCGGGAAGTATTTTTGGCCCTAAAGGAGAAGGATACCTGCGCTTAAGTGCTTTTGGGAATAAAGAAGATATTAAAAGGGCTGTGGAAAGCATTCAAAAAAATTTGAAATTCGAAACTTAAAATTATTATGAAGAAAACATTACCATTTAATAGGTCTTTTATAAAAAGAATAATTAAGGATTACCCAACCCCTTTTCATATTTATGATGAGAAAGCCATAAGGGAAAATGCAAAAAAGTTTTACCGGGCTTTTGATTGGGTTGAAGGGCAATTTAAAAATTATTTTGCAGTTAAAGCCTGTCCGAATCCATATATTTTAAAGATATTAAAAGAAGAAGGGATGGGAGTTGACTGTTCGTCTTTGCCGGAACTGATTTTAGCAGAGAAAGCGGGATTTGGAGGTGAAGAAATTATGTTTACCTCCAATGATACTCCGGAGGAAGAATTTAAAAAAGCAAAAGAACTTGGGGCAATTATCAATCTGGATGATATTACTCATATTGAGATGTTGGAACAAGTTGTTGGTATACCTGAAATTATTTGTTTCCGTTACAATCCAGGTCCGTCAAGAAAACATAGTGTAAATGCAATTATTGGTAATCCTGCAGAGGCCAAATACGGAATGACCCGCAAGCAACTATTTGAAGGTTATAAAACTATGAAAAATAAAGGAGTAAAAAGATTTGGTCTTCATACAATGGTGGTTTCCAATGAATTAAATATAGATGCTTTAGCAGAAACTGCCT